>JALZJW010000025.1 GCA_030859565.1 Pseudomonadota bacterium | reverse complement strand
AGTCGGTGAGATCCTTCCAGGTGCCGGCGACCCCGGGCACCTCGGCCTGACCGCCGAGCTTGCCTTCGGTGCCGACCTCGCGCGCCACCCGTGTGACCTCGGCGGCGAAGGCGTTGAGCTGATCCACCATGATGTTGATGGTGTTCTTCAATTCCAGGATCTCGCCCTTCACATCCACCGTGATCTTGCGCGAGAGCTCGCCCCTGGCGACGGCGGTGGTGACCTCGGCGATGTTGCGCACCTGGCTGGTGAGATTCGCCGCCATGTTGTTGACGCTCTCGGTGAGATCCTTCCAGGTGCCGGCGACCCCGGGCACCTCGGCCTGACCGCCGAGCTTGCCTTCGGTGCCGACCTCGCGCGCCACCCGCGTGACCTCGGCGGCGAAGGCGTTGAGCTGATCCACCATGATGTTGATGGTGTTCTTCAATTCCAGGATCTCGCCCTTCGCATCCACCGTGATCTTGCGCGAGAGCTCGCCCCTGGCGACGGCGGTGGTGACCTCGGCGATGTTGCGCACCTGGCTGGTGAGATTCGCCGCCATGTTGTTGACGCTCTCGGTGAGATCCTTCCAGGTACCGGCGACCCCCGGCACCTTGGCCTGCCCGCCGAGCTTGCCCTCGGTGCCGACCTCGCGCGCCACCCGCGTGACCTCGGCGGCGAAGGCGTTGAGCTGCGCGACCATGGCGTTGACGGTCTTGGCCATGCGCAGAAACTCTCCCTTCAGGGGTTGGCCGTCCGTCTCCAGCGTCATGGTCTGGGCCAGGTCCCCCTTGGCCACCCCCCCGAGGATGCGCGCCGTCTCGCCGATCGGCCACACCAGGCCATCGATAAGCGCGTTGACCGCCGCGATCTTTCTCGCCCACGCGCCGCCGGCGCCGTTGCCGAGCGCGGCGCGCTGGCCGATCTTGCCCTCCCGGCCGACTGCCCGGCTCACTCGATCCAATTCCTTGGTAATGCGATCGTTCTGGCTAACGACCTCGTTGAAGGTATCGGCGATCTTGCCGTTGACGCCGGTCCA
The DNA here is from genome assembly GCA_030859565.1 of Pseudomonadota bacterium. Classification (NCBI taxonomy): domain Bacteria; kingdom Pseudomonadati; phylum Pseudomonadota; species Pseudomonadota bacterium. The sequence continues at coordinate 35,599 of JALZJW010000025.1, read as the reverse complement.
GTCCACCGGCAGGCGTACGGAAAAGTCGCCGTTCTTGACAGCGGTTAAGGCGTTCAACACCACACGAGTGTCGAGTGCGCCTACGTTCAGCAGATCGTTTGCAACGCTCATTGTCCTTCCCCTTTCTTCACGGTAAGGATGCGGGTCACGGGGCACCCCATGTCCAGCAGAGAGAATAAGAAAATAAACGCCCCGAGTCGCCGAAAGGTAAAGTACTACTGGACCTGTGAGCTGTCAAACGGGCGAGATCGCAGTCCAGAATCGCGGAGGAAGAGCGGATCTTAGGGCGACGCCATCGGCGTCAGGTATCCAATGTCGAAGCATTTGGGTGTCTCGCCCCAAGTGCGGGCCGAAGGGGCTCGGCTCAGGGGCGGAAAGCACGGGCAAACTCGGCCGTGAACAAGCGCTCCGAGATCATAAACATACCCAAGCCCCATGCCTCGATCAAGTACTCGGGCCAGTGCGCGTGTAGCGCTTCGCGCATCGCTAACCTCCGGTCTCGAAGCCGGGATAGAGCGTCATCCCGCCGTCGACGAATAGGCTGGTCCCGGTGATATAGTCGGCATAGTCCGAGGCCAGCCAAGCCGCGACCCGTCCGATCTCGACCGGCTCGCCGATACGCTTGTAGGGAATGAGCCGCATCAGCTCGTCATAAGCCTCTCGTGTCGACCACGCCCGCATGTTGATCGGCGTGCGGATCGCGCCGGGGCAAATGCTGTTCACGCGGATGCGATAAGGGGCGACTTCTTGCGCGATGCTCTTCATCATCAGCATACCCCGCCCTTTGAGGCGGCGTAGTTTACATGACCGGCCCAGGGGATCACCTCGTGCACGGAACTGATGCAAATGATCTTACCCGCCGCGCAGGAGGTGTCCGGCCGGACCCCGCGGCGCTTGAATTCCCGCACCGCCTCGCGCGCACACAGGAACTGCCCGGTGAGGTTCACGCCGATCACCTTGTTCCACTGCGCGAGCGTCAGATCCTCGAACGCGGCGTCCTGCTGCAGCCCCGCGTTGTTGACCAGAATATCGATGGTCCCGAATTCATCGAAAAGCCGTCTGAACATCGCTTGGACCTGCTCTTCGTTCGACACGTCCGCCTTGAGGGCGATACCGCGGTTGCCCGTCGCGCGTACGGTCTCGGAGACCTCGCGCGCCGCCTCGTCGCCGGAGACGTAATTGACGGCCACGTTCGCCCCGTAGGCCGCGAGCGCGAGCGCGATCTCCTTGCCGATCCCGGAGCTGGCGCCGGTCACGAGCGCTGTCTGTCCGCTTAGCCAGTGCTGCGTCTGGCAGTGCGGCATCACCGCATCGGGTAGATCGGAATGTCTTGTCTTTGTGTCCATAGCTGCCTCCTAGATATTTAATCACCGCTTTCGACGTAGGGTGAGTTAGGCATGCTGTTTGCCCTGTAACCCACCAACCCGAATGGATCCCTCGTAGCCGCCGTCGTCACCGGCCGCCTGCGCCTCTCCGCTTCACCGCTCGATTCGGCCTCCGAGACTACCACCTCCTGCCGCAGCTTGCGCGGCATCAGGAGCTTGGCGATGAGCCCGGTCCAGCCGGTTTGGTGCGAGGCTCGAACCACCCTACCGCGGGTTTGGTCTCCAACACCTCGCGGTAATGATCGGCCCGCAGGCCGATCCCGGCCGACGCCGGGATCGCGCTACCGAAGCCACGCTTCGCTGTCGAAGGCATCATGCCGGTGCCTGGTCACGCTGCCGCCGACAATCTTCTCGCAGCTTCCCTGCGGCAGAAAAATAAAGGCGCTCGGATCAGCGTCCTGCTTGGACGATCCAGCACAGGCGCTGGTTGCCGTCTGACAATCGTTCTTGCCCGCCTTGGACACGCCATAACATTTTTCGCCTTTATCCGCGGCCACCGCATCGGCGGCCAGGCCCAGCGAGCCCACCGCCACGATCGCGGCCAGCATGGCATTCATAAGTGCGGTTTCGTTGTTCATAATGTAAGTCCTCCAATCGAGCAAACCGTTGCGTTTCTAGTGTGGCGGGCCGTATGGCGATCCCGGCATTTCCGCTAGGGCAACCGCTATGCCACGCTGGAGCGTATTTCTTTTTATTCGTTACTTCATATAGATGTGTAACGTAGCGGACAGAGCCCTAGGATGCGGGTTCGCTTGCAAGCCACCGAATCCTGTGGGAGCCACAGAAGCTTGCGGGCAAAGAGAGAGCGTCCACGTAGTACCCGCGAATGGAATCGATGAACGGTAGGTTGATGGTTAGGTTATGTGGCGCGGTGAAGAAAGGAATCTGAAGGAAGGAGTCGGTGACAACTGAGAAAAGATTCTCACATGTCTACGACCCCTTTATGTTGTCTACTTCAAGTTGAACTAAACCGCCGACTCCAACGGCCAAACGAAACTGCCTTCCCGGCACAGGCCACCGCCCCCTACGTCCTACAGGCCCGTGCCCTCCACAAGCTCCCTATTCAGGAATACAATCCCCTTATAAAAGAAACCTGATCCAGACTGACAATCGCCCTCGCGGTTTAGTCCAACAGACATTTATCCGTCATGCGCGCTACCGCCCGAGCCGGTAAGCGTATCTCGCCTAAGCACGACGGATAGATGCTTATTAGTATGCGGACAACACACTGAGCAATGAAGAGGTTTTCAGACCGTATAGGGGTGGTTGATCGATCTGGTGTTATTCAGATCGATCGCATGAGCGATGAGCTTCGAAACTCGTTGTGGAACCTTTTTTACTCTCTCTACGATAATTCAAATTGGGAATACTGGAAGCCCGTTGCAACTCATGTCGCCCGCTTCTTCCGCAAAGTCCCGGTCGACGAACTTCCATACCGAAACAACGATTGTCGCAAGTGGCTAAAGGAGTATTTCTTTGCCGTTGAGTGGTATGAAGCATACGACCTCGTCGAGTTCCTTGCAGTAAACCATCAGCATATGACCTGCATTCCAATCGGAACCTACGATGCGCATCGACACGCCGTAAACAACGAAAGACTTCTAAAGGCAATGAATACGATCCTTGAACAAGAACTATCGGGATACAGGTTCATCTCTGGGGTTCTTAGCCCCATCGCCACTCCCGTCGAGGTGGAGACCATTGAGGATGCAACGAATGCGGCAGTCTCAAAGGGGTTTCAAGGTGCACATGAACATCTGCGGGCCGCTTTGAGGCTCCTTGGCAAGAAACCTGACCCAGACTATCGTAACTCCATCAAGGAGTCCATTAGCGCCGTAGAATCAGTTGCGAAGCTGATATCCGGCGAGGAAGGGGGCGGCTTGGACGTGGCGCTGACAAGTCTCAGCAACACCGCCGGCATACATGGTGCCCTAAGGTCAGGCTTTCTTAAGCTGTATGGCTACTCTAGTGATGAAGACGGAATTCGGACATGCTATATTGGAACAGTCGAATGTCGGCTTTGTCGAGGCGAAGTACATGCTCGTAGTATGCTCAGCCTTTGTCAGCTACCTCATAAGCAAAGCTGACTCGGTAGGTATTCTATCGAAGTAGTTGGCTGCCGTATTCGACGTTTGTGCGGGTGAATAACTCGAACGATGCGCTTCGTTCCTCAGCACATCCTACACGGGCTAAGGTCAAAGGCAAGGGCATCATGTTCCCACGGAAAATATTGGAATCGGATAAAGATACGTGACCACGGCAAGGTCGCCTAACTCACGCCCTGAGGGGGACTGTCAAGAGAAAATATTAGGGGACAGACTTATGAGGGGCGCCGCTCAACTCGCGCTCCGTTGGGTTGCATAGTCGTGGAAATACTTGTGACTACCGAGGTCGGCGGAAAAGCTAGGAGGATTGGTTGGATCAGCCTTCAACCTGGCGGTTCTGTGTCAGTCGGACTCAACGATCGAGCGTTTGTATCGCCTGATTTCAAAGCACAGAACTTTGTATGGAGCGCGTTCAATAGGGAGACAATTCACTACTTGGTACCCACAGCACGTGACAGTTTAAGGGGCATTCGGAACCCGCATCTGACCTTTCACCCTCCGCATTGGTTTCATCTCCGTGAAACCGGCGGAAAGCGACTGTTCGAAGGAATCGGGGATCTTAAGTTAATGCTTGAGCAGGACGGCACAGTTCCTTGGGTTAGATTTGTGTCGAAACAAGTCTCAAAACTTGGGGCTGTGGCGCGACCACGGAAGCCAGAGCGTACTCGCATCATTACGGTTCGAACCGAAACCGAGGAGTGCTCCGTTGGTCTTGGTGTCGATTTCGTAAGAACAGATGTTGCGCCCCTGGCAGATGGTCTTCTCAGTAGCGAATTAGTCGACTGCACGGAATTCAAGCTGCACGTGTCAACAGTCAAGCTACCGGTTCAGATCGCAACGCTGTCCTGGTATCACCAGCGGTGAAAGCATCGAGCCCGCGTAGGATGTGCTGAGCCCGCGTAGGATGTGCTGAGGAACTAAGCGCATCGTTCGAGTGAGAAACCTTTCAAAGGTTAAACGGACTTCATGACGGGATATCGCCGTGCTCATGTTCCAGGTTCAACCTGGTTTTTCACGGTCAATCTCGCCAAGCGCAAGGGTAACCGTTTGCTGGTCAGTCACATCGATGCGTTGGGATGGGCTTTTCGGTACGTCAGGGAACGACATCCATTCCGGTTGGAGGCGGTGGTGGTCTTGCCGGATCATCTTCATTGTATTTGGACGTTGCCTTCCGGTGACTCGGATTTTTCCATGCGCTGGAATGTGCTGAAAGGGCACTTTTCTCGCGCCATCGACGAAGGCGAACGAATCTCTAAAAGCCGGGAGAAACGAAGAGAACGGGGTTTGTGGCAACGTCGATTTTGGGAGCACCTGCTACGCGATCAGGACGATTTCAACAAACACGTTGATTACATCCATTGGAATCCGGTAAAACATGGCTGGGTCAAGCAGGTTGCCGATTGGCCGCATTCGAGCTTTCACGACTATGCGGCCCGCGGCATTTATCCGGTAAACTGGGGTTGCGAGGGAATACTCGACGTTTGCGCGGGTGAATAACTCGAACGATGCGCTTCGTTCCTCAGCACATCCTACACGGGCTGATTGAGGAGGGAGGCGTTTGCCCCGCGATTTGCTGTACGCGGTCTTCGATTTCCCTAACGGACAAGGGCTTATAGGTAAACGCCATCACCTGCAGAATGGCGTCTCGAACTTGGCCTGGAGAGTAGCGTGAGGTTTGTTCTTCCATGGTTTTGCAGCATAGACGTCCCGACGTCTTCTGTCAATACTCGATCTAAGCCCAGGATGCGCTGAGGTGCGAAGCGGATCGGTGCGGTAGTTCCGCACGCCGGGATCTGTGCCGGGGCGGTCGGGTAACCGGCCGCTCTACGGCGGAGGGCTGAATAACCAAGGAGCGATACTTTGCCCGAGATCAGTAGGTTCCTGGGAATCATCATAGCGATGTATTACAACGATCATTCGCCTCCGCACTTTCATGCGAGGTATGGCGATTTTGAAGCAGTTATCGCAATCGATACGGGCGAGGTTGTAGACGGCCGTTTGCCTCCGCGTGTTTTGGGCCTGGTTCAAGAAAGAAAACGAATTGACCCATTGGAGTAACCCCAAGTTGCCAAAATTGCTGGAAGCTAAGTACCGACGCGATTACTGTATCTGGCTAAAATTTGGAGATGGCGTAGAAGGTGAAGTCCTCAAAAGCGAGCTGTGGGGAGAAGTATTCGAACCTTTAAAGCAGAAGACTCTGTTCGCAGAATTTTCACTCGACAAAGAGCTTAAAACCATCGTCTGGCCAAACGGGGCCGATTTCGCACCGGAATTCCTTTACCAAAAGTTGCGCCCTAACTATACGCTCAAGCCCCCGCCAAGAAGCGGCGCGGCTTAGCGCATCGTTGGGGGAGCAGCCAGCGTAGTATGAGGGCTTCTCATTCGGCGCAATACGCCAAGGCTTTGCGCCCTACGACTGCTGGAACGAAAAGACTCGCAATCGATTCATCTTGAACTTCTGGCTTCATCTCTACCACCTTTCCTGTTATAACGGGCCGTCGAACGGGGGCTTTTCCACCGCTGTGGCCGGCGCCGCCCCAGATCTATTAACGACAGAAACATGGAAGCTCGACACCATATGGTCCAATACCTCGTGGATGCGCGCGTGAATGCCGAGGAGACCGAGAGCGGTCTCACGGCAGCACGGGATGTAATCCGGCATGCTTTCGCGGAATTTCTGCTGCTTCCTACCTGTATCATTACTGCCTTCCTGTTGCTCGCCACACTCACGAGCTTTATCGACCGCGGCAATATCGCATGGCTCGAGCCCATCCGCTCACTGTTGGAAACTTACGTATTCTCAGACGCAAAAGGGACTAGCGAGCTGCTCAGTACGGTTGCCTCCGGTCTGATTACGGTGACCACTTTGACGACCTCACTCCTGCTAATCGCGCTGCAGCAGGCCGCGAGCTCGCTCACGCATCAGGTCTACGACCAGTTTCTCCGGCGCCGTAATAATCAATTCGCCTTTGGCTTCTTCGTTGGTCTCTCGCTTTACGCACTTGTCATCCTGGCCAGCGTTGGGCCGGTCAATCCGGTATTCGGCGCCATGGTCACCTTCGTTTTAACGGTGGCCGCACTTTATCTTCTCCTGGTGCTCTTCTACACCACTATTGACCAGATGCGTCCGGTGGTCATAATCGAGGCGCTCCACGACCATGTGTTAGCGGCGCGGAAAGCGCAGATGAGCCTCATCCGCAAGACACGTCGCACGTCCTGCTGCGACGCTCCGCGCCGCACGCAGGTGATAGCGGCAAGACACGGCTTCGTGACCCGGATAGACCTTGACGCAATCGCCGAGGCAACCGCCCTGGCAGGAGCGCAGGTGGAGATCGTGTTAAACGTATCGGTCGGCGATTACGTGGCATTCCAGGATGTGCTCGCAGTAGTGAAGTCGCATACCGACGATGATGCGATCGCGGTTGGCAAGGCTCTTTACGCGGCGATTCGCCGCGAAAGTCAACGCGATATCGCGAGCGATCCGCTGGATGGGATAGAAGAGCTTGAAACCATCGCGTGGACCTCGATATCTACCGCTCAGTCCGATCCCGACCCCGGTCTGCTGACGATCTATAATCTACGGGACGTGCTCGCGCGCTGGTCGTCCGAAGACAACGGCAGCACGGACGGTCACCGGGTCCCGGTCGTCTATACCGACAACGTCTTTTCCCGGCTCATGAGTGCTTTCGAATCTCTCGCGGTATCAGCATCGGAAGCCATGCAGCACCAGACCTATGCGGAGATACTTCGCACGTTCGAGATCATGTTCAACCGTCTGCCGCAGGAGCAGAAACCGCGGGCCGAAGACCTGATCATGCGCATGCTGTCAAGCCTCGGCGATCATGTGCTCACCGCCGAGCTGAATGGAGCGCTCAGCCGTTTGATCGATATTCTCAAGCAAGCCGGGCGTTGCGAGACTGCCGCTGCCATGCAGTCGGCCCAGAACGAACTCGCCCTCTCCGTCGGCAAGCTCAGGTCGCGCGCGTCGCGGTCACCCTAAGGTCACCGCTTTTCTTCAATGAGCCCAGCTCATGCGCGCAGGCGCCGAGTGCTGGGGCACGTCACCGGGATCGTCTGAGGTGTCAGTGGCGTTGATTGGCGCGCCGAGGATGCAACGATCTCGGAACGCAGCCTGGGCCGAGTGAGCAACCGACTGGTGCCATAGCAATTCAAACAATGATCAACCGCCACCATCTCGCTGTGGACAGGGTGCGGCCACCTCCCGAGAGGGAGTAAAATGCCGGGATCAATGACTGGGCGCCACACAGAGACAGTCGGCGGAATAGCAACACCACGGAAAACCGGATCGTGATGGGTTGCCTACCAACGCACTTGACCATGACATTGCGCTTGATCCTTATAGCGTGGATATGGATCGGCATCGGCCTGCCGGCGGCTGATGCCCAATCGCCGCCGACCCAAGCCACCGCTGCGGACAGCCCCACCCGGGGAACGGTGCGGTCCAGGATCCAAGACATCGAGGCACGAGAGGGTTTGGAGGAGCCGCTTAAGAAGCGGCTGCTGGAGACCTACCGCCAGACGCAAGCGCATCTTGAGGCCGTCGAGAGGCATGCGGCCAGCGCCCTCTCTTACAAGAAAGCCGTGCAATCTGCGCCCTCCGAGATCGAAAAGCTCCACCGGGCATTGGAACAACCCGAAGACGTGGGAACGGCGGCCTCACCGGCAGCGGACACGCCCCTAGCGGAGATTGAACGGCGTCTGCTTATGGCCCGGGCTGAGTTGGCGGGACTCCAGTCCGTGCGAGGCGAGCTGGAAACAGAGGTACAGGAAAGCCAAGGCCGGACCTCGGAGGAGATCCAGGATGAGATCGCAGCGGCGAAAGAAGATCTCGCATCGTTAGAAAAGGATTTCCAGGTCCGCGCCGGGCCGCAAGAGTCTCCGCTGGTGATCGAAGCCCGCCGGATGGCGCTGCAAGCCCACCAGCAAGCCCGCAGCAGCGAGATCCACAAGCTCGAACAGGAGTTACTGAGCCACGATATCCGGATCGAACTGCTCAGGGCACGGCGGGATCAGGTAATCGAACAGGTCGCGCGAGCGCAGACGGAGGTCCAACAGTTCGAGCAACTCATTGCCTCGCGCCGGCAATCCGAGGCCCAACAAGCTCAAATCGCGGCGGAACGAACGCAATTGGAGGCTGCGGGTAAACATCCTGTCATTCGCGAGCTCGCCGAACAAAACGCCGAATTCAGCCGCGAGCTGGCTTCGATCGTCAAGAACCTGAGCACGACCACAGCCGAGCGCGAGCGCGCGAGTAAGCAACTCGATCAGCTTGAGCAAGACTTCCAGAGCGTCAGACAGAAGCTCGATATCGCGGGGCTGAGCCAGGCGCTCGGCCAAGTGCTGCGCGAGAGCCGCAGAAAACTGCCGGAACTTCGCTGGTACCGCGAGGACACCCAGGAACGCCAGGAGATTATCGGGGAAGTGGGCCTAGCTCAATTGCGAATCGACGAGCGCCGTGGCTCCTTGCGAGTGCTTAAACGGGCGCTCGATCGGCTCATGAGGGAAGGAAACACTGGCGGCCTGCCGCTCGAAGAGCAGAAGATGATCCGGGCGGATCTCCGCGGGATTGTGAAAGATCAGCGAGAATTGCTGAGCCGGCTGGCGGATACCTACACGGATTACCTGCGGGCCCTCGGCGATCTGGACGTGCTGCAGAAGCGGCTGCTCAATCAGGAGCAACAATACGCGCTGTTTCTGGACGAACGGTTGGTGTGGATCCCGAGCGCCCGTCCCGTGGGCCTGGCCACGCTGCGGGACCTGGCGCTCGCAATCGGTTGGATGCTGTCTCCGCTTAGTTGGGCCGAGCCCAGCGAGAGGCTGATTGCGCCGGCGCTGCGGACGCCCTTCTGGGTGGCCTTTGCAGTGTTCCTGTTCGGCGCGCCGTTTTTCATCCGCCGGCGCGCGCGCCTCACACTCGGGGTAATCGCCGAGCATGTGAGCAGGCCCTATTCGGACCGTTTCACCCTCACCGTTCAGGCGCTGGGACTCACGCTGCTGGTAGCGGCCCCCTGGCCGTTGCTTCTCTACTTCCTCGGCTGGAACCTCGAGGGGACGGCCGCGGGCTCGGAGTTCACGCGGGCGCTGGGCACGGCATTCCGGCGGCTCTCGGTGTCGCTATTCTTGTTCCATACGTTTTATCTTTTGTGCCGCCCCAAAGGGTTTGCGGAGCTGCACCTCGGCTGGCAGGAACAGCCGCTCAGGCTATTCCGCCGGCACCTGCCGTGGTTGATGCTGATAGTGCTACCCGCCGTCTTCGTGACGTCGATGGCCGGCTGGGAGGCCGAGGAAACCTACCGGGACAGCCTGGGCCGGGTCGCGTTCATCATCAGCCTTTTCGCTTTCGCCGTGTTCCTCCAGCGCCTGTTGCGGCCCGAAGGAGGCGCGCTCGAAGCCCATCTGAAGGAACACCCTCATGGATGGCTCGCGCGGCTGCGTGTCCTATGGTATCCCATAGCCATCGGCTTGCCGCTCGTGCTGGTGGGATTGGCCGCCGCCGGCTATTACTACACGGCGCTGCAACTCGAAAGCCAGCTAGTCGCTACAGTCTGGCTCATCGCCGGTGCGGTCATTGCCCACGACCTCGCTATCCGCTGGTTGACGGTCGAAAACCGCAAGCACGCCTTGATCAAGGCCCAAGAGCAACGCACAGCCGCTCGGGCGGCCGAGGCAGCGAAGGCCGGGGCCGGCGCCGCCGGCGAGGGCGTCCCGGAGCAGCTCGATATTCCCGAGATCGACATACCGACCATCAACCGGCAGACCCGCCATTTGCTGCGTACGCTGATCGTCCTGTCCGTGATCGTGGGTCTCTGGCTTATCTGGGCCGAGGTGCTCCCGGCACTTCGTATACTAGATAGGATAACTGTCTGGCAATACGCGGTGGTGACGGACGGGCAAGAGCGATTGGAACCGATCACCTTGGCGAATCTGGCGCTGGCCGTGGTGCTTGCCATCATCGTCGGGGTCGCCGTACGTAATGTCCCCGGAGTGCTCGAGGTCGCCGTGCTGCGGCGGCTGTCTATCGAACCCGGCAGCCGTTATGCTATCACCCAGATCGCCCGCTACGTGATCGCCGTCGTCGGGGTGATCGTGGTGTTCAATACGGTCGGTGGCCAGTGGTCCCAGGTCCAGTGGTTGGTCGCGGCGCTCAGCGTGGGGCTCGGTTTCGGCCTGCAGGAGATCTTCGGCAACTTCGTATCGGGTTTGATCCTGTTGTTCGAGCGACCGGTCCGCATGGGCGACGTCGTGACGGTCAAAGATATCACGGGCACCGTCACCCGCATCCGCATCCGGGCGACGACCATTACCGATGCGGATAAGCGCGAGCTGATCGTTCCCAACAAGACCCTCATCACCGGTGAGGTCATAAACTGGACGCTGTCCGATACGACCACTCGTGTCGTCATTCCCGTGAGCATCGCTTCCCGGGCCGATCTCGCACTCGCGCACCGGGTGATCTTCGATGCCGTGCGTGCCCACCCCTTGATCATGCCGGACCCGGACCCGGCCGTAGTGATCGCAGGCTTTGCGGAGGGTGCAATCAATATCGAAGTACGGGTATTCGTCAAAGAGCTGGCGCAACGTGCATTGGTCGACCACGAGCTACGCCTCGCCATTCACGATAAATTGCGGGCTCACCACATCGAAACGCCTTTACCGGAGCGCACCGTGAATGTACGCTCGTTCGTGCCTATTCAGAGTCAGGGATCGGAAAAACCGCGGGAGGTGCAGCGAGCGGGAAGCGGCGTCAATCCCGTTGAAAGGCAGGAGGACCCGTAGCAAGCGTAGCGTGCGCTGTGCGCGCGCGGAACAAGGGTCCAATAACTCGAGGATGCGCGAATGCCGACGAGACCGAGCGCGGTCTCGCGGCAGCACGGGATGCAATCCGGCATGCCTTCGCGGAATTTCTGCTGCTTCCTACCTGTATCATCAGGTAAAACAATTCGACTGTCCGCCGCGGATAGGTAGTTTTTACTTGGCTGTGGGTAATCTTTGCCGGTCGTCTTGGCCTCGCTTTTTGCCTGCGACGCGCATCGAGAGAGAAATTTATTGAAAAATCAGCGGCTCGTGGAGCACATGGGGCCATGGCACAGGGGTTGCGCAAGGGAATACAACGCTAAGGACTAAGGACACGCAAGGATGTTCGTATTCAAAGCTTTTTGTTATCTATTTTCCGTGGCCTTGCTGGCCGCAGTGCTGCAGGCTTGCAGCACGGAAAGCGCCTCTCACCCCAGGGTTCAAAAAGCGCAAAAAGCACCGGCCTTCGAGCAGACAGGGAAAGCCTCCTGGTACGGGCCGGGGTTCCATGGTGAGCAAACCGCGAACGGGGAGATTTTCAACCAAAACGAGTTGAGCGCGGCCCATCGCAGTTTGCCTCTAGGCACGGAAGTCGAGGTGACCAATGTCAAAAATGGCAAATCGGTCGAGATCGAGATCAATGATCGCGGGCCCTATGTGAAAGGTCGGGTCATCGACCTCTCGCGTGCTGCCGCCATAGAGCTGGGCATGAAGGAGAAAGGGTTGGCCACGGTCAAGATAGAGGCCGATTCCGTTCCCAAGGAGAACATGGTGTCTAAAGAGGGCGGAAAGAAAATCGCCCAGCAATGATGACGGAGATTCCAGTTCGCGAGGACAATCTCATGAAAAAGCTCAGATGGCGATCGCGAACTCCGCTGGTGCGCGAACTTTTATCCGAGAAGCGCCAGCATTTCATGCAGCCGGGTGAATTTTTCGCGCGGTTTTCCCTTCGGTTTGCCCCGCTCGACTTCGGCGGCGTCGAGCTTTAGCCAACCGTCGTAGTTGACCGAGCGCAAACCGCGCTGCTCGATGAGCGCTTGGACACCGCCCATCCCGCTTTTTGCGCCCCGTGTCGCGAGTGCGTCGAGATCCGCAAGCAGCGAACCGACGGTTTCCACGCTGCAAGCGCGATTAGTCCCGATGATCCCGGTCGGACCGCGTTTAATCCAGCCCGCGCAATAAAGACCGGAAACGACACCGCCGTCACTGTCGAGCACGCGTCCGGCGCGGTTGGGCATCACGCCCTTGCGCTCGTCGAAGGGCGCCTCGGAAACGGCCACTCCTTTATAGCCGATGCTGCGGAACAAGATCCCGCACTCGAGCGTGCTGATCTCCCCCCTGCCCCGCGCCGACTGCTGAAACGGTGCCCCTTGCAACCGATTGCGTTCGAGCACCACGCGCGCAAGCCGCCCCTCGCCTTCGAGCCGCACGGGGCCGCGCAGGAACTGGAAAATACAGCGGCGGTGCTTGCTCGGCGTGCGCCGGGCGAAATCACGGAAGATTTCGACATTCTTGGCGCTGACCACGTTGTTTTTGTCGGCGAGTTCGGCCTCGCTTTCCGAATTCAGCGTTAACTCCAGCGCGTCGACGAAGGGATCGCAATCGCGGAGCTCCCCGAACTCGCGCAATTCGCGACTGGTGAATTTCGCTTGCGCCGGTCCGCGGCGTCCGATTGCATGGATTTCCCGCACTTTGCTCTCGGCCAGCGTATCGAGCGCGTGCTCCGAGATATCGGTATGTCTTAACTCGTCCGCCGTTTTAGCCAGGATGCGGCAAACATCCGCGGCCACGTTGCCCTGGCCGATGATGACCGCGACCTCGTGCGAGAGATCGAACACCCGCTCGCGATAATCCGGATGACCGTTGTACCAGCCGACGAATTCGGTGGCGGTATGGCTGCCGCGGAGATCCTCGCCCGGGATCCCCAGCCGCCGGTCGGTTTCCGCCCCGCAGGTGAACAGGATCGCATGATAATTTTGGCGCAATTCGCCGAGCGTGATGTCCTTGCCCACGTTGATATTGCCGCAAAATGAAAATTCCGGCGAGCGCGCGATCTTGTCATAGACGAGGATGGCTTGTTTGAGCTTGGGGTGATCGGGCGCGACGCCGCTGCGCACGAGCCCGAAGGGCGACGCGAGCCGCTCGAACATGTCCACGCGCACGGCGCGCCCGGACTTGATCAGGGCTTCGGCGGCGTAGAAGCCGCTCGGGCCGCTGCCGACGACGGCGATCTGTAATGGGTTTTCAGGGGTCCCTGAGGTATTCATCTACAGTCTCTGCGCACGCGCAACATACTTCTGTCAATACCCTAACTCCGCTCGGCGCGCCTCGGCCGTGGGCAACGGATCTTGTTTGCTCTCGATCACCGGTAAGTTCGGGGCGCGTTCGGCGTTGATCTGTATCCAGTCTTTCAGGTTGTCGGGAATGTCTTCCCCCTCATGGATGGCATGTACCGGACACTCGGGCACGCAGGCGCTACAGTCGATGCAGACCTCGGGGTCGATATACAGCATGTCATCGTCCCCATGGAAGCAGTTCACCGGGCAGACCGTGACGCAGTCGGTGAAGCGGCACCGGAGGCAATTTTCGGTTACGATCGTGGTCATTTGGATCTCCTTGCGAGTGGTTTATTATTCCAGCTTGGAGTGCCTGCTCAGATCTACGCGGTCTCGCCGATGAGCAGCAACACCTCGCCGCGGTTCATCTCGAGCGCATCCCCGCTCCAGCGTTGGTAGCGGCCATTGAGATGAGCGGGCGTGACCGGCAGGCCGAGCCTTGACAAATGCAGTAAGTACAAGCGCAGGAACTGCGGCTGATAGCTGCAGGCATAGCTGAAGGTCGGCAACATCTGCGCGGGCCGCATCGAGACGATGGAACCGCGTTTCATCCCCGCCCCCGTGCGGTTGCCGAGATCGCCGATCACGATAATGGTTCCCGCGAGCATGTCGACGCCGGTAAAGTCGCCAGAGTCGCCGCCGATCGCGATCAGTCCATTGCGCATAGCGTGACCGATCTCATTGCCGGCATTGCCGTGGATGATGATTTCCCCGCCGCGAATGCCGGCCGGACTCCCCCGATAGGCGCTGCCGATCATGTGCCCGGCATTGCCCTTGATGACGATCCGGCCTCCGGACATCTCCGGCGCGACCCAATCGCCGGCGTCGCCTTCGACCAGGATCTCCCCGCCCGACATCCCGGCGCCGAGATGCATCCCGATGCGGCCGCGAATCACGATCCGGCCTTCGCTCATCCCCGCGCCGATGAGCTTCACCCGGGCCATATTGCCCTCCACACGGATTTCACCGCTATAGCTGCCCTCGACCCGAAAAAACTCGCCCAGCTCAATGCGTTCGTTCCCGTATTGAAGCGGAAGCTTGGTGATCTCACCGATGCTCAAACCGTTGAGCTTCGGCGGCGTGATGACCTCGGCTTCTAGCGGGACTTCTGGTTCGTGCTTGAGTACGAGCTTCAGGCTCATCGTAACGAGTCGTTCAGAGTTTGTGAAAGAACCGTCGCGAGCGAAGGGAGGTCGCGTTGCATCCTCGGCGCACCAAGCAGGGCCACTCCCTGGCCCTGGCTTTCCGCCGGAGCGCAGGAACCGGAGTGTATGTTGAAATACATGAGGATTCCGAGCAACCGCCGGAACGCGAGATCCCGAGCGCAGTAGGTTTTTTCATAAACTCTCAGGTCGCCGCTTGAAGAAGCTCGTATAGGCCGATCCGGTACTGGCCGAGGTCCCCGCCGTAATTTCCGGCAGAGATCCGCAAGGTGCCGTTCCCGGAAGCCGCATTGATGCCAACGCGCATGGCGTCTTGGACCCCCCGCAGTTCGAGACCATCGATCACGATTTCCAAGACGCAACCGGCATCGAGGGGGACTTCGGTCGCCGCGGAAAACGCCCGCAGCGTTGGACAGTAAGCATCGTTGGTGGAAGCCGGCAGGCCCTTGTACCGCGATCCGATCTTGCTGCCACTGCGCACGACACCATTCGGAAACGGCAGAATCACGCCGGGAACGGTACGCATCGCGCTGGCCGCGGCCTCGGCGGTTTCCAAAGTCCGGGTTTGATCCAGGCCGTGGATCAGAAGATTCCCGCCGCCCACCGCCGGCTGGATATTGAAGCGGTCTTCGACCACGAATTCGCCATCCATCACCGGAATGCGCCAATAGCGACGCCCGTCCAGGGACTTGCCGATCTGATAGCCGTCGCCGAAGAAGCGGAGCTTGCCGCCGACGCTCACGCCCTCGCCCGAGGTGAGACCGTTGAAACACGAGGTGCTCGGGCAGGTCATCACGCACTGGCCGATCCGCTCGAGCAGCCGTTTGCCGGCCCCCTCCAAACTGGTCGAAAACAGCAACACGCTGATCCCGGGCCGCGCGTCGGGCGTCTCCTCGGCGGACAGCTCCCGCTCGATCCCGGCCTCGCATTTACAGCCGATCACCGAGGTCGCGAATCCGGTCATCGAGCGTGCGGCGGCGAGGGCCCACGCGGGGGTGGCTGCGGTGATGATCACCCGCGCGCCCCACATAGCAAAAGCCTCCGCGAAGGTGTCGATAACCTCGGTGGATTGAATATGCATGCAGAAGGATTTTATTCTAATTGTTATCGTTCGAGGACCGTCGGTATCACCTGGTGGTGGTGCAGATACCGGTCCGTGACCGCGTAGTTCTCAAAAACAATACTATAGTTATCCTCGAAGAATGGTTTAATGCTGTTTTCGATCGCGGCATCGTATGCGGGCGCCGTATGCAGGACACGCCCCTCGTGGTCACAGCGGAATTCGTGGTCTTCGATGACCGCGACGCCGTCCTTGATCAGGTAACGCGGCGTGCTGAACATGCGCTCCTTGTCTTCGTGCTCGTCGTAAATGGTGATGTCGGCGTCCGCCCCGACGCCGAGGTGCCCCTTGTCCTTCAGCCCAAGCGCGCGCGCGGGACCGGCTCGGGTGATGATCGCGATCTCCTCCAGGGTATACTCGCGGTCGAGCTTGTCCGCAAGCACGGTTTGGCGGATCGCCTTTTGATTCACCTTCCCGATTTCTTGGTTGCGAAATTCGCGATCCATGAGCAAACGGATCAAGCGCGGGTACATCATGAAGGATCCGCCGTTGGGATGGTCGGTCGATAAGACAATCCGCCACGGGTCCTTGGATAGCAGGAACAGCTCCAGTCCAATGGCCCACTGCAGCGCGTGGATGTAGACTTTTTCGTGATAGGTGAAGGGCACGATCCCGCAACCGCTTTCACACTCGGTATCGGCGTTCACCCATTTGTTACCGCTGATCCCGCGCAACAAGTAGGCGAGCGGCGCATCGGCGGTCATCGTGGTGGCCTTACCGAACATGACCTGGCCGACATCGGCGGTAATATTCGGATGCTTGTTGATGTAGTCCGCGATCTCGGGACCTTTCGATGTCGGGTTTTTGCCGGGTTCGCCGCCGTAGCTATGGAACTGTACGTGCGCGATATGCGCCCGCCGTCCCTCCGCCGCCCGCATGGTCTCGAGGGTGGTGGTGTAGTTGCCGCTGCGGCCGAGGTTGTTGCAATGAATATGCGGGGGGTGGGGCAGACCGAGATCGTTGACGGTTTCGATAAACGCCTTGATCACGTCCAGCGGCGTGAGATCGAAGTTGTCGATATTCTCGTGGATATCGGTAATGTTCGCGTTGCGGCGTCCCTTCCAAAGCTCATCGCTCCCGGGGTTGACCAATTTAACCGCATACGCCTTGGTCGCGTTGACCCACCAGGCCACCGCTTGGCGAAAGTCCTCGCGCCGCCCTGCTTTGAGCAAGTCGTACAAGAAGACGTTGTTCCCGAGGAGCACATAGAACCCCTTGTCGATCACCGGGGTGTCGTGAAATTCCTCCAGTACGTGACGGGCGCCGATAGGGGTAACCGCGGCTTCCATCGCCGTGGTGTACCCGAGCGCCGTGTAACGGTAGCCGGTAGCAAAAGTAGAAGGCACTATGCCCCCGGTGCCGGAACGGGTGACCGCGGTGCCCGGATGCACGTCGAGTCGGTGGTCCTCGGGCTGTAGCTTGCGCGCGAGATTGACCTTGGGTCCGGCGATATGACAATGGATGTCGATGCCTCCCGGCATGATCACCATGCCTTGCGCGTCGATGCGTTTCGCCACCGCGGGAACGTCCGCGACGATCTTCCCGTCCTTGATGCAGAGATCCCGGATCGCGCCATTCACTCCGTTGGCCGGGTCGTAGATCCGGCCATTCGATATACGTAGCATCGGTGCTTGTTTACCTACGCCACCTTTAGGTTGGGGAGCCGCGTGCGTTTCTGCGTCAGCAGCTCGCGCAGCCTATTCTTGATCGCGATGAGCACCTCTTCGTCGCTCGGATAAGGCGACTCGAAGGCCGGGCGCAAGGTAATCGGCACATCGTCCATGCGATAGACCGTCCCCGACGTATTGATGCCATAGGTCGAAGTGGTGAAGGCGACCTTGGCCAACTGGGTGGTGTCGGTCGGTTTGGTGTCCAAGGCGATCACCGGGATACGCTTCATGTGCTCGATGGCCGGGCGCGGAAAATTGGACCCCGGATCACTGGCGATGATCATGGCCGCGTCCGCTTCGCCGCGGGCGAGCAGATCGACTGTCGTGTACTCGCCAGGATTGAAGCGCGGGTAGCCGCGGCTGAAGTTGACCCCGAACGGGTATCCCGTCTGCCAGGAGACGACGTTGTCGGCCCCAGTGACATTGCCGTGGCCGCGCACGGGCTTGGCCACGAAGTGGGTAAATTCATTCAGGTCCGTGGCGAGTGCCAGCACGGCGCCGGAGTTGAAATGGCGCCCGCGGGTCATCGTCAGCCCCATGCCGAAGAATAAGACCCCGTAGCGGCAACTCTTCATCCGCTGCGCCAGATCCTCCATGGTTGCCAGGAGCACGCCCGTGCGCTCGGCCACGTTCGGATCGACCTTGCGGCCTTTGACGAAAGCACGCAGGGCCCACAAAAGCTCAAAGTCATGTCCGGGCTTGATTTGGATGAAGAGGTCCGCCACCGGCGCGCTCGGGGTGCGCCGCACATCGACCAAGACCACGTAGCGGTCCTTCCTGCCATTGGGGACATACCGTCCCTTGGGGGTGACCGCGTAGCGGGTGAAGTGACGCGGATGGGATTCCGCGGGGTTACCGCCCCAGTAGACGACCAGATCTGCGCGGTTCTTGATCTCGCCCAGCGTGGCTGTGCTTTCGCCGACGCCTTGAAACGCAATGCCGGAGGGACCGTGACAGACCGAGGTGGTAGTGTCGATGTTCCCTTGCATGAGATCGCAAATCGCCACCGCCTGGCGCTGCGCCTCGCAGGTGGTGTCGCTCAAGCCGTAGATGATCGGCAGCCGCGCTGCGGCGAGGATCTGCGCCGCGGCCTCGACCGCCTCCTCGGTGGTGGCGGCCTTGCCGTCGATTAAGGCGAACGGACGGTCTTCGATGGTATGTTCCGCGAACCAGGCGCGCCCAAGCGTGCATGCGTTCTTGGCCTTAGTGATGCGCTTCGCATCCAGATCGACCGTCAGATCCATGTCGTCGCACACGCAACCGCAAAACGTGCAGGTGGCATGTTCCACTGTCCGAATATTGTCACTCATATTCTCACCTCGGAAATCCTACGCTGTGTGATCGTTTAATCGGCGGCCGAATAAACGAGCCGGATCGGATCAAGGGACGGGGCCTTCAACACGCTCCACGCTGACCTCGAAATTCTTGGAAATCGGCATCCCGCTCGCCGCGGTATCGCCGCCCATAAGCTGAGAGCTCGGCGGGCCATAGGGGATAAACAACATGCCCGCGGGCAGGTCGGTGGGTTTGCGTCCTTTGCAGCGCACGACGGTCTCGCCGATGTCCGTCGCTAAGCGCACCGCATCACCTTCCTTGATCCCGAGCCGGGCCATGTCATCGGTATTTATTTCCACCGTGGAGGTCACGTCCCGGTACTCCTTCTTGAGCTTCCCCGCGTTTAATGACGTGCCCTGTTTGTTGGTCCGCCCCGGGACCAGGATCATCATTTCGGCCATAGTCAATAGTTAATTCCTACGCCTCGGGAGAGTCGTCTCTCCGGCTCTGCGATGGCCTTCGTAAGGACAGCTTCTCATGAGCACATTTCTAACATTTCCCTCATAAACCGTCAACGTTTCGCCGCGCCGATCAGGCGACTCTGTGTTAGGTATGGGAGTCTTGGGTATTATATCATTAACCGATCGAATGAATTTCCCGCGCTATGCCTGACCTTTCCGCAACGCCACTACCGGAGCAAGTGCTCGGCGCTCAGCACGATGGCCTGACCGTCACCGTCACCGCGCCGGCGCGCTTACACCTGGGCTTTATCGACATGAGCGGCGATCTCGGACGGCGGTTCGGGGGGCTCGGGTTGACCTTGAGCGGGATCCAGACGCGCCTGAGCGTCACGCGCTCGCCGGGCGTCCATGCTACGGGTCCATCGAGCGGGCGCGCGGAGCAGTGCGCGCGGATGCTGCTGCGGACCTTGGGCTTGAACGGCGGGGTGTCGATTGCGATCGAGGAGGCGATCCCGGAACACGTGGGTCTCGGTTCGGGAACCCAATTGGCGTTGGCAATCTGCGCCGCGTTCGTACGCCTGTTTGATCTCGATAGTGGTTTGTATCAGCTTGCGAAACTCACCGAGCGGGGAGCGCGCTCGGGGATCGGCCTGGCTGCGTTCGAGAGCGGTGGATTTCTTGTCGATGGCGGTCGCGGACGCGCGACGGTGGTGCCGCCGGTGCTGTGTCAGGTCGCGTTTCCGCCGCCATGGCGGATCCTGCTCATTTCCGATCACGCCCGGACCGGGTTGAACGGCAGCGAGGAGGCCGCGGCGTTTAAACAGATGCCGCCGATGGCCACGCAGGTATCGGCGCATCTTTGCCGGGTGCTGTTGATGCAGGTCCTACCGGCCCTGGCCGAACATGACTTCGACGCTTTCGGCGCCGGAATCACCGCGATTCAGGAGGCGGTCGGTGACTATTTCGCCCCCTACCAGGGCGGCCGTTATAGCAGTCCGCGAGTCGGGGAGGTGCTGCGCAGGTTACAGGACGAGGGCCTGCGAGGGGTGGGACAAAGTTCCTGGGGCCCGACGGGATTCGCGCTCGTCGACAGCGCTTCGCGCGCGCACGGCCTGTGGCAACGGGCCACCCAGCAATGGGGAGCGCCCTTAGGCTTCTCGGTCTGCGGCGGGCGCAATAGCGGCGCCGAGATCGGTGTGCGTAGAAAGGCCGCGTAATTTCAAGCGAAGCGGCGCTGGCTGCGACCGTAAGACTGCAACGGAATTTATTGAGAAATAAACGAACGTAAAAATGAAAGACCCCTATTTATTACACATGTTCAACCCGACGAAGAACGTGAGCCCGTTCGACGTCAATATGGCCTACGAGGCGGAGTTCAACGGCGTGATTCCCTATACCAACGTTACCCTGGCGGATATCCACGCGTTGACCCAAGACACGATATTCTCTCGCAGCCCCACCGGCGTGAAGCGGACCGGTATCTTTATCGGGGGCCGCGACTTCGGGCTCGCGATCGATATGTTGGAGGCGGCGAAAAAGGCCATGGTGCCCCCTTTCGAGGTTTCCGTATTCGCCGATCCGAGCGGGGCGATCACCACGGCCGCGGCGCTTATGGCCTGCGTGGAAACGGCGCTTAAAAAGAACGGCCGCGCGCAAGGATTGTCCGGCGCCAACGTCTATATCGTTGGCGGAACGGGACCCGTCGGTGTGTGCGCGGGAATATTGGGATCGAACAGTGGCGCGAATATGTTTCTCGCGAGCCAGCGGGGCGCCGAGGCCGCCATTAAGTCGGCGGCGCCCTACAACGAACGTTACGGTATCAAGCTTCAGGGGGCCGACAGCAGCAATGACGCGGCCATACGCGCGTTCTTACCGCGGGCCCATGTGGTCGTCGGCGCCGCCAAGGCCGGATTTCAAGTGCTGTCGCGCGCTCAACTCGGGGCCGCGGCCGAGCTTCTGGTGGCAGCCGACGTGAACGCGGTGCCCCCGGCCGGAATCGAGGGCGTCGGCGTCAACGACAAGGGCAAGGCACTTGAATCCACTCCGGCTAAGGCCCTCGGTTTCGGCGCCTTGGCGATCGGCAATGTCAAATACCAGGTCCACTATCGCCTGTTTCAACTCATGATTCAGGCGGAGAAACCCGTGTATCTGGATCACATCAAGGCATTTGAAGTGGCCCGGGAGATCGCCGCTGGCTGAGTCCGCTTATCTCATTATCGGCCAATCGGGCCGGGCTCTCGCCCAGTCCGCGCAGCGGAGCCGTGCCGCGGTGCATGTGATCGATCTTTTCGCCGACCGCGATACGCAGGCGTGCGCGCGGAGCGCAGCGCGCGTTCGTCCGGGACTGCAAGGTTTCGATCGAGAGACTTTATGCGGCGCGATCGAAAGACTGGGCGCTCGCGATCGGATCGCAGGCGTGATCGCCGGCAGCGGTTTCGAACAGGAACCAACGCTGCTGAACGCTCTGCCGGCGGGCGCGGAGTTACTCGGTAACGCCGCGGAGATTGTGCGTTCTGTCAAAGAACCGGCAATATTTTTCGGCGCCCTGTCGCGGCTGGGGATCCCGTATCCGGAAACACGTTCGAGCCCCGCCGGGGAGTCGCGCGGATGGTTACGGAAGCGCATCGGCGGCTCGGGCGGCATGCACGTTCTGCCTCTGGGAGCGGACGGCCAATGTCCGCCGGGGTATTTTTTACAGCGCGCCGTCGCCGGGCGGGTCCATTCGGTAGTCTTCGCGGCGAACGGGCGCCGTGCGGCGATCGTCGGCTATAACGCGATCTGGCAGGAGCCTGGCACGTTCACGTATCGCGGCGCGATCGTGGATCGAAGTTTACCCGCGCGCGCGCGTAAGGATCTGGCGGAGGTCATCCCGGAGCTTACCGCGGCGTTTGGGTTGCGTGGTCTTTGCGGCGCGGATTTCATTGTCGATAATGACGAGCGCTGGACTCTCCTCGAGATCAACCCGCGTCCGACCGCGAGCTTTGAATTGCACGAGAGAGATAGCGGATTATTCACTGTCCACGTCGATGCCTGCCGCGGGCGATTGCCCGCCCGGGCCGGCGTGCAAGAAAACAAGATCGCCGCGGTGCGGGTTCTCTACGCGCCGCATGCGCTGCGGATCCCACACCTATGGCCCCGCTGGAGCCGTGATTGGCCGGCTCCGGGCACGCGGGTGCGCCCGGCCGAGCCGATCTGCACGGTGCACGCAGCGGGGTGTGAGCCGGGCGCTGTGACTCGGCTCTTGGATACCCGTTGTAAAAAGTTGCTGGCGGTGCTTACAGCGGGCTAGAAACGGGGCGATGGCATGAAATTAATAAAGATGAACAACCAACCCAGTGTGAATGGTTTAGCGCAGCCCTTGGTGCAAGCTCTGATCGCCGATGCCGCGGCGCTGAGATTGGCGGTAGATACCTTAGCGAACGGGACTGTCGTTGTGGACGCCGGAATCGCGGTTTTGGGAGGGATCGAGGCCGGGCGCCGCATCGCCGAGATCTGTCTGGGCGGCCTCGGCCGGGTCAGTATCCGCGCCGGGGGGAACTTTTCCCATTCGCCGTGGCAGCTTGATGTGGTTACCTCAAACCCAGTGCTGGCCTGCTTGGCGAGCCAATACGCGGGGTGGAGCCTCGAATACGGGGAGGGCGAGGGCGCCTTTAAAGCGCTGGGATCGGGTCCGGCCCGGGCCATCGGCAGCCACGAGCCTCTGTTTCAAGAGCTCGGGTACCGAGACGCTTTCGACCAGGCCTGTTTGGTCTTGGAGGTCAAGGAACGGCCTCCGGTCGAAATCGCCGAGAAAGTCGCGGATGCCTGCGCCATCAAGCCCCAGGACCTGACCCTTATCCTTACGCCGACCACGAGCCTATGCGGGGCGGTGCAAGTCGTGGCGCGCTCCCTCGAGGTGTCGCTGCATCGGGTGCACACGCTTGGCTTCCCGCTGCCCGCGATCGTCGATGGCATGGCGACGGCGCCGATCTGTCCACTGTCCGACGACTTCATTGTCGCGATGGGCCGCACCAACGATGCCATCCTGTATGGAGGTTACGTAACGCTTTATGTCGACTGTAGCGATAGCGAAGCACAGGATCTGGTGCACAAGCTGCCGAGCAGTTCCTCGCGTGACTACGGGAAGCCGTTTGCCGAGATCTTTAAGAATTACAAGTATGATTTCTACGCGGTCGATCCGAGTCTTTTCAGCCCGGCGCGGATCACCATAACCTCGCTCCGGACCGGAAAGACCTACCACGGCGGTCAATTCAACGAAGCCGTGCTCGATCAGTCCTTCTCTTAATTTCTATGCCCTGCGTGGCTATCGTCACGGATGATCCCGGTTGGCACGGGGCGGTATTGAAACGCGCCCTCGCAGCGCGGGGTTTCGAGTCCCGCACCGTGTCCCTGACGGCATGCCGGTTCGATCTCAATCGTCCGAAGCCGGTCGTCATCCCGGGATTCGAACGTGAGCCGCCCGCGGGGATGTTCATACGCGGTGTCCCCGGGGGCACCTTGGAACAGGTCATCCTGCGGCTCGATCTCCTCCATGCCTTGCGGGAGCTCGGAGTCTTGGTTTACAACGATGGGCGCGCCATTGAGCGGACGGTCGACAAGGCCATGACCAGTTTTTTGCTCAAACGAGCCGGGATCCCGACGCCGGACACCTGGGTGCTCGAAGCCGAGTCGGAAGCGCGCGCGCTGGTCGAACGCGAGCTGGCGAGAAATACGCCGCTGGTAATGAAACCCTTGTTCGGCTCCCAAGGGGCCGGCGTCACCTTGGTCGATCGCCCCGAGGCCTTACCGGATCCGGAAGCCTTCGGCCAGGTTTATTACCTCCAGAGATATATCGACAGCCGCGACAGTGAATGGCGCGATTGGCGGGTATTGGTGATTGATGGTCACGCCGTGGCGGTGATGCAGCGCCGCAGCGCGCACTGGATCACCAATCGGGCGCGCGGGGGCCGTTGCTTTGCCGTCCCTCTCGATGCGCCGCTGGCCATGCTGGCCGAGGAAGCCGCGCGGGCGGTGGTCGTCAATTACGCCGGCGTCGATTTGATGCAGGACCAGGACGGGCGTTTCTTGGTCACCGAGGTCAACAGCGTTCCGGCCTGGCAGGGCCTGCAGGGCGTCACGAGCTTCGATATCGCCGAGCGGCTCGTGGACCACTTTCTGTCGTGCATGGACGCGGTCCGGGCCCGCCATGGCGTAGATTCATCATGATCCGGATCGCGGCGCCCGCGGTCGCCGAGGTTTGGCTCTGGAGCTGCCGGCTGGATCTCGAGGCGTTGAAGCCGGGCAACGTCAGCCTGCAGGCGCCCGGTCACGGAATGAGCGCCGCCGATTTTATTCGCAGCGCCGAAGCGGCGGCGCCGTTGCTCTGCGCGCAGGGTTTGAGCGTTGGCGAACGCATCCTGCGTAGCATTGAAGCAACGCAGCGGGCGGTCGGATGTAACACCAATCTCGGCATCGTGCTGCTAAGCGCGCCGCTGGTGCATTCTGTCCTCATGGAATCGCCGCAAGGGCGGCTGCGGCCGCGGCTCAAAGCAGTACTGCGCTCCCTGACACACGATGACACAAGTCGGGTCTTTGCCGCGATCGCGCTGGCCGCGCCCGCGGGGCTTGGCCGGCGTGAACGTTACGATGTGCGCAGCGATCCCACCGTTAGCTTGTGCAGAGCGATGGCCGAAGCTCAGACCTGGGATAGGATCGCCTTCCAATACGCCAACGATTTTATTGAGATTTTTGACATCGGCGTGCCGTGTATCGAACGCTACATCAAGCCGGGGTGCAACGATGCGATGGCGCTCCAGTGGGCGGCCGTGGCCTGTTACTTACACTTTCTGGCCGCGTTCCGGGACAGCCATATCGAGCGCAAATACGGACCGGCACGGGCCGAAGGAGTGCGCCGAATTGCAAAAGAAGTGGAATCCCGGTTCAAGGCGTGCGAAAATTTAATCAATGCAACGCCTTTGTTGCAGGAATTCGATAATAATTTAAAACGGGAGGGGCTCAATCCCGGGACCAGCGCGGATCTGACCGTGGCGAGCCTGCTAGCGTTCCATTTAGAATATCTCCTGGCGGGGCTCAATCGCGATCTGGCTGTTGCGGCTGCAGTAGCTCGGTAACGGGGGAGATCCTTTTCCGTAATAAATATAAGGTGGCAAGCGATGTCTATTTTCAGAACACTTGTCGGACAAACTTCAACTGGAGAAGTAATAGGAGCTAAAACTATGGCAGTCGTTGACAGAGTATTAGTCGGGGAATCCTTAGTCGGGGATGGCAACGAGATCGCGCACGTCGATCTCATCATGGGACCGCGGGGCAGCGCCGTCGAGGCCGCGTTCTGCAATGCTTTGACCAACCAGAAGGACGGGTGCAGCACCTTGATGGCGATCGTAGCGCCAAACTTGCCGTGCAAACCCAACACCATCCTTTTTAACAAGGTTACCATCAAGGGTGCCAAGCAGGCCGTGCAGATGTTCGGTCCCGCGCAACGCGCGGTCGCCATGGCGGTTGTTGATTCGGTCGAAAACGGCATTATCCCCGCCAGCGAAGCGGAGGATATCTTCATCTGCGTGGGCGTGTTCATTCACTGGGAAGCCGAGGACAACAAGAAAATCCAGGATTTCAACTACCAGGCCACCAAGGAGTCGATCGAACGCGCGATCAAGCGGATACCGAAGGCCATGGACGTCGTCGCCAAGAAGAAATCGGCGCACCCCTACGCCGACCACGTGTAACGGGCAACCGTGGTCTTCCCGACACGGCGTTGATTGTGACATGCCCCGGTAGCCGATACCGGGGCATGTTTTTTCCGAGATGCCGCGCATCTTCGTGTGCGAGTATATTACCGGCGGCGGGCTCGCGGGCGAGGCGCTCCCGGTCGCGCTCGCCGCGGCCGGTGATGCCATGGTACGGGCGCTCCTCGACGATCTCCGCGCGGTCCCCACGGTCAAGACGGCCACCACGCGTGACGCACGTCTCGCATCTTTGGATCCTGACATCGAGACGCGGGTTATTTCGCCTGCGGGATCGGTTTGGGAACGCTGGGAGCAATGTATCGAGGCTGCCGATGCCGTATGGCCGATCGCACCCGAGGCCGGGGGTGTTTTAGAGCGTTTGAACCGCTGCGTGCTCGATAAAAACCGGATCTTGATCGGTTGCCATCCCCAAGCGGTCCAGGTTACGGCGAGCAAGTTTCGCACGGCGCGCGAGCTTAAAAGGTATCATATCCCGGTGCCGGACACGGTATACCCGAACGCAGAATTACCCTCAAGCGATAGCGGTTGGGTAATCAAACCGGACGATGGTGCTGGGTGTGAAGAAACCTATTATTTCCGGCGCGCGGAGGACGTCATCCGTTCCGGAAAGTGGACCAATGAGTCTATTGTTCAGCCGTATATACCCGGGATCCCGGCCAGCCTGAGCGTGCTGTGCTATGATGGCTCGCACAGCTTACTCGCATGCAACGCGCAGCGAATACAGATAGCCAGCCAGCGGCTCGTATATTCCGGCGTGGCGGTAAATGCGCTCGGGCATCGCCGGCATGAGTTCGAGGAATTGGTAAGCCGAATTCTGGAGGCGGTGCCGGGGCTGCGTGGCTATATAGGGATCGACCTCGTGATCACGGAATCGGGTCCTATCGTGATGGAGATCAATCCGCGCCTCACGGAGGCGTACGTAGGTTTGCGGCAGTCTCTGCGGTTTAATCCCGCCGCACCGGTAGTGGATGCCTGTATGCGGATCCCGGTGCGGTAAGCGCGTATTCGGCTCGTGGCGCAAAATCAGATGCGGGACCCGATGGAAGCAAATGCGTACCTGGGATGGGACCTTGGCGGAGCCCACCTGAAGGTGGCTAAGGTGGGAAATGGTGGACGCCTCCTCGGGGTCAAACAAATTCCATGCCCCCTATGGCGGGGCTTGGATGTTTTCGATCAGGCGCTCGGGTCGGTGGTCAACGAGATCCACGGGAACACACATGCGGTGACCATGACCGGCGAGCTCGCAGACATCTTCCCTGATCGCTGCGAGGGTGTGCGGCGCTTGTTGGAACGGTCGATGGCGGTCCTCGGCGATGTCCCGTTGAGCGTGTACGCGGGGAAGGCCGGTTTCGTTGCCGCGGCGGACGCCGCGCGCTATTGTTACGAGATCGCATCGGCCAATTGGCATGCAAGCGCGCACCTCGCGGCAAGGTATCGTGATTGCGGGATCTTGGTGGATATCGGCAGCACGACCACCGATATCGTCGAATTCAGCCGAGGCAACGTTTGTTTTCGCGGTTACACGGATGCTGAAAGGCTCGGCAGCGAGGAGCTGGTGTACACCGGGGTCATACGAACTCCGGTTTTTGCCGTGGTGTCGCGGGCGCCGTTCCGGGGCGAATGGCAGTCCGTCACCGCGGAGCGTTTCGCGACCATGGCCGATGTCTACACGCTTACCGGAGAGCTGCATGAACCCGCACTGGGGTTTTTAGCACCGCGTGAGACCGCCGACGGCGGGGGTCGCGGCATCGAGGCCTGTGCGCGGCGCCTGGCACGGATGCTGGGACGCGATGCCGATGCAGGTGCGCTCGATGAATGGCGCACGGTGGCGCGCTATATTGCCGGCGTGCAGCGGCATGGAATCAGGCAGGCCCTGGAGCGCATGTTTTCCAGGCGGTCCGCCGCACAGTCCCTACCCTTGGTCGGCGCCGGGGCCGGCCGATTTATTGTTCGTGATCTCGCGCGGCAATTGAACCATCCATACATCGATTTCTCCGACTTGCTACCCGAGGCCGGCGCCTACGCGGAAGGAGCGGCCCTATGCGCACCGGCCGTTGCCGTCGCGTATCTCATCCAGGCTCACCCATGGGTGCGAGCATAGAGGAGCTTAACTATACGCAGGATACCGGGGCGGTGTTTGCTGCGTTCGCCGACCGGCCGTGGTCGATCTTTCTCGATAGCGGCGCTTACGGCGGCGAGCGCGCCCGCTACGATATTTTCTCCGCTGAACCCTCGGTGACCCTGACGACTCGGGGTCTTCGGACTGAAATCAAGACGCCGCGCGCGCTGGCGATCTCGGAAGAGTGTCCCTTCGAGTTGGTCAAGCGATCGCTGGGAGATCCGCGTCCCGCGCCGCTGGGTCTCCCGTTCGCCGGCGGGGCCATGGGCTATTTCGGCTACGACCTGGCGCGGCGGCTAGAACGCCTGCCGGTCATAGCGGCAGCCGATTTCGATGTGCCCGATATGGCCGTCG
Source organism: Pseudomonadota bacterium (assembly GCA_030859565.1). Classification (NCBI taxonomy): domain Bacteria; kingdom Pseudomonadati; phylum Pseudomonadota; species Pseudomonadota bacterium. Next base: position 7,050 of record JALZJW010000025.1, on the reverse strand, counting down.
GTATCTATGATTGGGCGGTGGTGGTCGATCATGCCGAGCGACGAAGCTTTTTGGTCGCCTCGGATCACAGTTCCCGCGCTGCGTTGCTCGAGATACGAGCGGCATTAGGGCGCTCGGTGAGCGACACTGCTAGGCGGTCGTTTGGGGTCGTCTCGCCGGTGCACTTCAATATGACCCGGCACGAGTACGGCCGCGGCTTTCAGCGTATCAAGCGCTACCTCCTTGAGGGGGATTGTTATCAAGTCAATTTTGCTCAGCGCTTTTCCGCCTGCGTAGAGGGGGATCCCTGGCTTGCCTATCGTGCGCTCCAGTACCTCAATCCCGCGCCGTTTTCGGCCTACCTGCGCCTGCCCGATCTGGTGGTGTTGAGCTCTTCGCCAGAACGCTTTCTGCACGTGCGCGACGGCGTAATCGAGACGCGGCCCGTCAAGGGCACGCGCCCGCGTTCGGCGAGCAAGCTTCGCGACCAAGCGCTGGCGGAGGAGCTCCGCGTGAGTGCGAAGGATCGCGCCGAGAATTTAATGATCGTCGATCTGCTGCGTAACGATTTAAGCAAGAACTCGGCGCTAGGATCGGTCAAGACCCCGGCGTTGTTCGAGGTGGAAAGCTTCGCCACCGTGCACCATCTCGTCAGCACCGTGACCGGGCGTTTAGAGACCGGACGGCATGCGCTCGATTTACTCCCCGGCTGTTTTCCGGGCGGCTCGATCATCGGGGCACCCAAACTACGCGCGATGGAGATCATCGAGGAGCTGGAACCGCATCGCCGCCATGTTTACTGCGGCGCCATCGGGTACATCGGCTTTGACGGCGGCATGGATACCAACATCGCCATCAGAACACTCGTGGTAAAAGATGACTGGATCTACGGCTGGGCCGGCGGCGGCATCGTCAACGATTCCGAGCCGAACGCCGAATACCAGGAAACCTTGGACAAAGCCGAGGCCATGCTCAAGCTGCTGAGCGCCGCGCCCGCGACCCATGTGGGTGGTTAAGTTGGGCGGCAGCCTGGCATACGCGAGCGAGTTGCCGCGATGGCTCAGCGCTCTGGCCGAAAGCGCCGGGGGACGGGCGATCATCGTGCCCGGCGGCGGGCCGTTTGCCGACCAGGTGCGCCATGCCCAATCCGAGTGGAGGTTTTCGGATGAGGCCGCGCACGCAATGGCGGTGCTTGCGATGGAACAGTTCGGTCTGATGATGACCGGGATCGAACCCCGTCTTGCGCCGGTGCGGGATCGGGCGCAAATCGAGAATGCGCTCGCCTCGGGGCGCGTCGCGGTGTGGCTGCCGCGGGATATGATGCGGGGGCACGATGGAATTCCGCGCTGCTGGGGTATAACCTCCGATAGTCTTGCCGCCTGGTTAGCCCATACGCTCGCCGCTCGGCACCTGCTGCTGGTTAAATCGGTACCGGCGCCGCCGGGAGATTGGGTCGTGTCGGAACTGGTGCGCGAGGGAATCGTGGACGCGGCATTGCCTGGATTTCTCAGGGATGCGCCGTACACCACGTGGTGGGTCGATCGCTCACGCTACTCGGAGATTGGCGCCATCATGGAGGAACGGTACGCGCCCGGAAGCCGCGTCGTTTACGCGTCTTGAGGGCGCTATCGCACACACGGCTGAAGACGCGTGTGTATAATGCCCGACCGAGATCCGAGGGTAGTATGTGGGGTTCACCGGCTGTACCGATTGCAGTGCATAAAATCTCATGACCACACTCATTCCGATCATACTTGCCGGGGGCGGCGGGACGCGCCTTTGGCCGCTGTCCCGCGAGCAGTACCCGAAACAGTTTTTGAAGCTCGGGAGGGCGGCGACTTTACTGCAGCAGACACTGCGGCGGCTGGATGGTCTGGCTTCGATGCCGGACAGTGCCGCCTATTCCCTGACATTACCGCCACCGATCGTCGTATCTAACGAGGACCACAAGTTTCTGGTGACCGAACAGGCTCGGCAGGTGGGGGTGGAGCCAAGCAGCATCATGCTCGAGCCGGTGGGCCGCAACACGGCGCCCGCGCTCACCTGTGCCGCGCTGGTGTGCCAAGCGCGCAGCCCCGAGTGTGTCGTCCTCATGATGCCGGCCGATCACGTCATTCAAGACCCCGAGGCGTTTTGCCGGGCCGTTCTCAGAGGCATCGGATTGGCCCAGGATGACTATTTAGTCACCTTCGGTGTGGCGCCCACCAAACCCGAAACCGGGTACGGATACATTGAGCACGGCGCGGAGATCGATAGGGGTCGCGATGCAATCGCTCCGCACAAAGCGTATCAAGTAAAGGCCTTTGCCGAAAAGCCCGGCGCGGAACGCGCGCAACTTTATATCAGCGCCGGGAATTGTCTCTGGAACAGCGGGATCTTCATGATGAAGGCGTCGCAATGGCTTGAAGCCATCGGGCATTACCGGCCGGACATTTTGGCCGCGTGCGAGCGCGCGTGTGGCGAGGCGCAACTCGACGGCGGGTTTTACCGTATGCAACGCCAAGCGTTCGAGGCCTGTCCCAGCGATTCGATCGATTACGCGGTGATGGAAAAAGTTTCCGGCGACTCTTTTTTCCGCACGGCGATGGTGCCGCTCGATGCAGGGTGGTCGGATGTCGGGGCCTGGTCGAGTCTGTGGGAGATCGCCGAGCGTGATAGCGACGGTAATGCCATTCTTGGCGATGTCTGCGCGCTCGATTCGCGGAACAACTTGTTGCTGTCTGAATCGCGTCTCCTCGCCGTGCTCGGATGTGATGATCTGGCCGTCGTGGAAACCGCGGATGCCGTGCTCGTGCTCCCCAAGGAGAAGGCCCAGGGGGTGAAAGAGGTGATCGCGTGGATGCAGCAACACGCCCGGGAAGAGCGCCTGAATCACCGCCGCGTCTACCGCCCTTGGGGAAGCTATGAGAGCATTGACCAGGGGGAGCGGTTTCAGGTCAAGCGCATCATCGTGCAGCCCGGCGCGAAGCTGTCGCTGCAGATGCACCATCACCGCGCGGAGCACTGGATCGTCGTCAAGGGCACGGCGCGCGTGACGCGCGGGGAGGAGGACTTTCTGCTGACGGAGAATCAATCGACGTATATCCCCCTCGGCATCCAACACAGACTGGAAAACCCCGGGACGATCCCGCTCGAGATCATCGAGGTGCAATCGGGTGCGTACCTGGGCGAAGACGATATCGTCCGCTTCGCGGACGCCTACCATCGCGTTTAGCGGTCAACGCCACTTTTATTCAATTTTGGAGACGTATGCATGAGTAAACCGGTAAAAAAAGCAGTCTTCCCCGTGGCCGGTCTAGGGACACGTTTCCTGCCGGCGACGAAGGCCAATCCGAAAGAGATGCTGCCCATTGTGGACAAACCGCTCATTCAATACGCCGTCGAAGAAGCAGTAGCGGCGGGTGTGACGGAGCTCGTATTCATTACCGGCCGCAACAAACGCGCGATTCCGGATCATTTCGACAAGGCTTACGAACTGGAAGCCGAGCTAACGAAACACAATAAGACCAAGATGCTGGATCTCGCCACCAACATTCTCCCGCCGGGCGTGTCCTGTATCTATATTCGCCAATCCGAAGCCTTAGGTCTCGGTCACGCCGTCCTTTGCGCGAGACCCGTGATCGGCAAGGAACCGTTTGCCGTCGTGCTCGCCGATGACCTGATTGACGGTAACCATAAGGGCTGCCTATCGCAGATGGTCGAGCTGTATTCGCGCTATAACTGCGGGGTGATCGCCGTCGAACCCGTACCGCAAGAGGAGACCAGCAGATACGGCATTGTAGTCTCTCAAGCCATTGAACCACGGGTCGGCAAGGTGCAAAGCATCGTCGAGAAACCGCGGCCCGAGGATGCCCCCTCGAACCTCGCGGTGGTCGGCCGTTACATTCTTACGCCCGACATCATGCCGGTCCTCGAACACACGGCAGAGGACGCTCGCGGCGAGATTCAACTCACCGACGCCATCGCCAAGCTTCTCGCCAAGAAAACCGTCCTGTCGCTAGAGTTCGAAGGGCAACGTTACGATTGCGGGTCAAAACTCGGTTTTCTGCAAGCGACGGTGGAGTATGCGCTAAAACATCCGGAGGTGAGGGCGGATTTCAGGAAATACCTGGACTCGCTGCAGGGCCAGATGCGCGCTCCCGAACGTGTCTCGGAAGCAATTGCGATGGCACATAATCCAACCAGAAAATTGCGCGACGGAGGTTAATGCAATAGAATTCGCGGCGCTGAAAACAGCACAGAGCGCCCCGCGTGCGGGGCGCGTTATAACAACTCTCCTTGCCTCACCGCGAAGCGCCGAGAGCGTCAGCCGGGAGGCGATAAGCCATGAGGAGCGACTAATGCGCCACTACGAGATCGTATTTCTTGTTCACCCCGATCAGAGTGAGCAAGTCCCCGCTATGATCAATCGCTATCGTTCGATGATCGAAACGCGGGGCGGGGCTATCCACCGGCTCGAGGATTGGGGCCGCAGGCAATTGACTTACCTCATCGAGAAGGTCCACAAGGCGCATTACGTATTGATGAATGTGGAGTGCGACGGGGAGACCTTAAGCGAGCTGAACAATGCTTTCCGATTCAATGACGCGGTCATTCGCAATCTGGTAATGCGCCGGGATGAAGCGGTGACCGAGCCTTCGCTATTAGCAAGACGCGCCGACGACGAAGAGCCGGTCGAGGGACCAAGACCCGCACCCGAACCGAGTGCGGTTGAAAGTCCGGATCCCGTGGATTCGAATGCCGGAGAGGAAATAGCAGATGTTGTCCAGGTGAGGTGAAAGTATGTCACGATTTTTTCGTCGTAAGCGGTTTTGCCGGTTCACGGCCGAAGGTGTCAAGGAGATCGATTACAAGGATCTAAACACGCTCAAGGGTTATCTTACGGAGACCGGCAAGATCATGCCGAGCCGCATCTCCGGCACGAAGGCGCGTTATCAACGCCAACTGGCAACGGCCATCAAGCGGGCGAGGTTCCTCGCGCTGCTTCCCTATTGTGACTCTCATTAAAAGCGCCGCGGCCGGCCGCCGCTTGCTCGGTCCGGCGTGATGGCGTGAAGATCCTCGCCGAATATGTGATGCGCGGGCGTTTGCAGGCCGCGGGGGTCGCGGGTCTATGCGGTGTTTTGAGCTGGCTCATGCCCCCGGTTTCCTACCTGAGCGGCGCTGCCGTCGGTCTGGTCGCGCTCCGGCACGGCGCGCGCGAGGGAACGTTTGTCATTGCCGGCGCCGCCTTTCTGAGCGGCGCGGTGGCGTTCGGCGGTTTTCGTAACCTCCTGCCGGTGGCTTCGCTCCTCGTGGCGCTGTGGCTGCCGGTATGGCTCGCGGCCCTGGTGTTGCGCGTCTCGCGCGAGCAGGGCGTGATGCTTTCAGCGGTCGGCGCGATGGCGGGGCTTTTCGTCGTTGCGATGCGCATTACGCTGAGCGACGTCGATGCCTGGTGGGAGGAGATATTGAAGCGCGTGTTTCGGCAGGCCGAGTCCGATGGCGATGTTCTCATCCCGGACGAAATGCTCGTGGAGCTTGCCGCGGTGATGAATCCGCTTATCGCCGCAGCCATAGAATTCAGCATCGTCGTTACACTGCTTCTCGCACGCTGGTGGCAGGCGGCGCTCTATAACCCGGGAGGCTTCCGCGCGGAGTTCGAGGTGCTGCGTTTGCCCGGGGTGCTGGCGTTTCCGACTGTGGCGATGATCATCTACTTGGTATTCGAAATCATGAGCCGGGCGCGTCCCTATGGCGTGATCGTGGATCTGGTGGTTGTGGCCTGTGTGCTTTATTGCTTTCAGGGGCTCGCGGTCGTGCACCACCAGCATCGGGCCCGGGGACATTCCAAGGCTTGGCTCGTGATTCTCTATGTGGTGCTGTTTATCACCCCGCACTACACCGTGTTCGGCCTCGCTGCTTGCGGCCTGCTGGACCGGGCGGTCAATTTCAGAGGACTACCGCCGCCAAGTTTTCGCGGGGGCGCTGCGGCCTAAGAGTTTGTGAAAAAACCTACTGCGCTCGGGATCTCGCGTCCGGCGGTGCTCGGAATCCTCATGTATTTCAACATACACTCCGGTTCCTGCGCTCCGGCGGAACGCGACCTCCCATCGCTCGCGACGGTTCTATCACAAACTCTGGGAGCTTGTGAATAAATCGCCTCCGGCAGCCCGGAGCGCGAGGCACCGCGGAGCGAGCGAAGAGCCATATCACACGATAGGTGAGCATGGTATTGTGTGGTGTCTCGGCGCATCCGGCGATCAAAAAGCGTTTAGCGAGAGCAATGAGGTGAGGCAATGGAAGTCATTCTAATCGAGAGAGTGCACCGGCTCGGTGATCTCGGCGAGCGCGTGAAGGTGAAATCAGGGTATGCGCGTAACTATCTAATTCCAAGCAGGAAAGCAGTGCCGGCAACGGCCGCCAGTTTAGCTAAGTTTGAAACCGCCCGCGGCGAGTTGATAGAGGCCCAGGAGCTGGCGCTAGCGGAGGCGCGGTCGCGGGCCGAGGCGCTGGAAAACTTGTCCGTAACCATTCGGGCCCGGGCCGGATCCGAGGGAAGGCTATTCGGGTCGGTCGGTACGCTGGACATCGCGACCGCGGTGACGGAAGCGGGGGTGGCAATGGAAAAGAAACAGATCAGGCTACCGCAAGGGCCTCTGCGCGAAATCGGCACGCACGAAGTCCGAGTGCATCTGCACCCGGACGTGGATGTGGCCATCAAAGTCGTCATCGCGGCGGAGGACGAAGGAACCTCCTAAGCGCTTAAACACGGATAAGCGCATGTCAGTCAAACTGCGGCGGCGAGCCCTCGGCCCTGCAGCGCTACGCCTTGGAGCGGCCGGTCTACGAGCGCGGGCCGGCTAGCGTGGAGTTTCGCGCTTCCAATCCCCGGGGTGCCGTTCGAGAAGGTCCTAAGGTCCCGCCCCATTCTGTGGAGGCCGAACAGTCCGTATTGGGCGGTTTGTTGCTCGACAACGAAAGCTGGACCCAGGTGGTCGAGCGCCTCACCGAGCATGACTTCTATCGTTTAGAGCACCGGCTGATCTTCCGCGCGATCGAGGCGCTGGCGGCGGAGAGCAAGCCTTACGA
>JALZJW010000024.1 GCA_030859565.1 Pseudomonadota bacterium | reverse complement strand
ATCGCCGGCCGGCCCATAAAATAAGCCAACGGCGCGATTACCATGAGCGTGATCGCGATCTTGGCCGCATCGTTCCAGGCGAGCGTGGCCGCAAAGAGCATCGGCAACATGGCTTGGTAGATTTACGACGATCGCGGTGACGGCCCGCTTTACGGCCGCTTGCGGCGTGGCTTGCCGCGCTAACGTCATGCTCCCAGCCCGGCGAAGACCAGGAATCCCGTCAGCACCACCGACATCGCGTACAGCGGATGAGACAAGTAAAGCACGAAGCGTTGGAAGAATCCCACTGTCCTCATCGTTTGACTACCTCGGGCCATGCGCCCCCCGTCGATGCACCAAGCATATCGGCGCCGCCCGAAACCCCGCGATCATCTGCTCTTCGATCGCCGCCGCATGTTCCGAAACCTTGTCCCAAGGCGTCTCGGCAAGGCACGCGTCCGCGATCAACGCCGGCAGTGCGTTCAATGCGGTCAGGGAATATCATTACCGTCCCCAAAACGACTACGTCCCCGCGACTACTATCCTCGCCACGACAACGGCCTGCATCCCGGCCATTAAAGACCTATTAGGCCGCATCGTGGTCCTTCGGAAAAAAGAGGCAGGTTAATGAACTCGCTTTCTGCCGATCGGATCCTTCGGCTTCTTGGGTTTCTTCAGCTTGTCGTTCAGGTAATTTTCCATGATCGTTTTCCGATGCGGCAGAAATGCATTCACGAGTGCATCGGAGATGACGAACCTAACTTGCCCGTCGACGGTCTCCGTATCGCGTTCGCTAACGTGTGTAAATCCCAGCGAAGGCGGCCAGGTCAGTCCCCCGCCAATGTCCATGCTGTTGTTCAGCCGATGGCAACCCGCGCAGGCTAAGGCCTGTGCCCGACGGATAACATGGTCCGGTGTCAGGGAACTGCCGATGGCCGTTAGCTGATCCTGGATTGCTGTACTAAGTGGGTTCGGGTCAGTGCCGAATAGAGTCACGTAGTTGTTCTCCGTGCTTCCCGACGCCAGGCTTTGCCCAGTGTTGAACTTATCTGGCACCTCCATTCCGATGCCAGCAAGGTCCATCGCCGCTAAATCTCGCACTTGAGTTGGGAAGAAGGTCTGGAAGTCGGGCGCCTTGGCGTGTGTGGACGTGGGACTAACCAGCGGTCCGAAGGGATTCGACTTGTCCGTGACGGGAATGAACTGCATCGCCGTGCAGCTGCGGCCTGAACAGGTCCGACGGAGCTTGAATTCGCGGAGGTTCCAGACCTTGGAAGAAGCCGCCTCCTGCATGAACTGGTTCGTCCGCACCTGGCCAAAGCCGTTGGCATTGCCGCCGTAGTGATACACGTGGACCACAGGGGGTACACCGGGAATGCCATCGAAGTAGAAGTCTTCCAGTTCATCGGCACGTTGATTGATTGCGTCCATCCGCGTTAGCCTAGCCCAGAAAGCCACGATCTTCTTGCACCCCTTGAGCCCCTGATTAGGATGGGGATTGAGCAAAGCGGCCTCAAAGATAACCAGGTTCCGTGCCAGTGGGTTGGCGATCCCGGAGCGCTTGGCATAGACGATGCGGTACTCACCGCAGTGGGAGCCATCGCTGGGCGCTAAATCGAAGCGATTGAACAGTCCCACGGGAAGGTAGGCGTCGGGGTTATTGTCGGGATCTGCAAATGGATTCGTGGTTGCCTGGACCCCCTCAGCGGGTGCGGGTCGGCACGTATAAGGGAAGTCATTGATGACCGGTGTTCCCGCATCGACTGTATTGTCACAATGGGGTCCAAGGCCGAGCCCAGGACCTGAATTCTGCGTATCCCACCATTGGTGAAATAGCTCCAAGGAGGTGAGCCATGGAACCCCACTCTGCATTACTAACTGCTCCAATACGCGCTCGAACGGAAAGCGTGCCAAGATGGTTTGTTCCGTTACCACGAGGGACCGGCGGGGATCTACGCTTATCGAGCCACCGGCGACAGCCGGCTGCGCAATAGTTACGATTCCCACCATGGCAGTGGAAAGCACCCATGGCAAGAGACTATGCACATCGGATATGCACCTCACGAAGTTCTTCATGTGTTTTTCTCCTTCAAAGAAATTGAGCGCCTACAAGTACGTCCTCATCAATCGCGAACTCCCGGATAGTCGAACTCCTACGTATGCTGCATGGTGCGCGCGACATCTCTACTCTATTTGATGACTTTACCGTCGAATGGGCGAGGCTGAATACGAGGCCACGCTTACCTCCGCATTGAATAAGGGTTGCTCAGCACAGACCCTATAGGGCAATCACCCTACCAATTTGTTTAAGCCGTTGATTTAAATAAAAGTAATTAAAATATAGAGAAACGCCAGGCCAGCGGCCGCCTAGACTTTTGTAGTAGATCAGCGACTTCGCAAGTGGTTAAAAGGGCTCGCTGGCTGCTATTACAGGGATCAATAGCGCAGGTGGTTTAGCTCTGGGAGCAATGTCGTTGAGGCGCCAATTATGAGTTCATGACTTTGGCTGAGCGGGACACCTGTTTTCGCGGGAACAAGAGTGCCTGTACCGACTCTCGTTGATTACCTCGAAGCGGGGGATTCTTTGGATGATTTCTTAGCAGACTTTCCGAGCGTCTCCCGCGAGCACGCTATTGCCGTGCTGGAACTTGCGAAGTCTGCGCTTCTTGCCAGGGCAGTAGCTGCGTAACTTACGGCACTTGGTGTGCGAATTCTCCTGGATGGTTGCGTACCGAAACGCCTTGCCAGGGAATTGCCGGTGCACGAAGTTCAAACAGCCCCTGAGATGGGCTGGGATGATCTGGATGACGGTCGAAGCTCGGCATAAGCCGCTTGCGGCCGAGCCATCCATTACGACTACGGCCGCAAGGTGGCCGCGAGTAGATACAGTAGCGCCGCCAAATAAACCACCGCGCTCAGCCCGAAATCCATAGAGATCACCATGGCCAGCACCGCGCCCAACACCGACGCACAGCCGTTGATGCCCCAAGCCCAGGGAATCAAGAGCGGCGCGCGCTCGGAGATAGTCTGCAAGGCGGCCGGGTAAGGCCGGCCCATAAAATAAGCCAACGGCGCGATTACCATGAGCGTGATCGCGATCTTGGCCGCATCGTTCCAGGCGAGCGTGGCCGCAAAGAGCATCGGCAACATGGCTTGGTAGATCAAGGTAATTACGACGATCGCGGTGACGGCCCGCTTTACGGCCGCTTGCGGCGTGGCTTGCCGCGCTAAGGTCATGCTCCCAGCCCCGGCGAAGACCAGGAATCCCGTCAGCATCACCGACATCGCGTACAGCGGATGAGACAAGTAAAGCACGAAACGTTGGAAGAAGCCCACTTCGATCAGCATGAAGCCGAGCCCGACAGCAAAAAAATAGCACGCCGACTTGACCTTTAACGCCCTTGGTCCCGAAGGCCCGCGCCGGCTAATGAAACGCAGCGGGAGCAGTACTAATAGCACGCTTAAGACCAGCGCCTGAATCAGTGTGGCCAGCAACATGAGGTAACCGAGGTCCAAGAGCGCGTAGCCCCCCGCGCCCCGCGACTCGAAAGCCTCCTTGAGAACGGGCCACTTGAACCACTGAAAGAAATACGGCCGATCATCGGTTGCGGGTTTGATATCGAACTTGTAACGATGAGTAAAGACATCGGCATCGTCTCCAAGTAAGGCCTCGGCCCCGGTGAAAAAATACGGTTCGGGGAGCAAGTTATAGCGATTCGCCTCGTGCGCTTTCATCCCCGGAAGGTAAGCCAGATCGAAGGAGCGCGTGCGGCAGAACTCGCGCAGCTCACGCAGCTCAGCCTGGCGAAACTTCCCGTTCTTGACGAGCAAGGTCGAGGTTCTCCAACCCCGGAGCCACGCAAGCTGGCGCGCCGGGTGCTCGACCCCCTCGGCGCGCAAGGCCGCGACGGCCGTGGCAAAGAGCTTGAGCTCATCGCGGGGCGGCACCTTCACCCACCGGGTCACGGCCAGCGCCCCGTCGGGGGCGAGGTTTCTAAGCGTTTGCCGAAACGCCTCGACGGTGTAGAGATAGCTCTCATTGAGCGCGTAGAGACCCGACGCGGAGGTATTGAATGCCTCCAGCAACGCGATCTGGATGATATCGAATGACTCCGCGGCGGTTGCAATATACCCGCGCGCTTCCGCGACGTGGATGTGGACGGGATCGCGCGCATACAGCGCCCCGGTGTAGTCACGGTAGTGGTCGCGCACCAAGCCGATGACCTGCGAATTCTGCTCGACCGCGTCGATTCGGCGCGCCCGATGGTAAAGCGCTTGCAGCACCTCCAGGCCGCCGCCCGCCCCCAAGATCAAGACCCGCGGGTTCTTGCGCAACCGGTAGGGCGCGGCGCTCGGCATATAGGCTAGGAAAGCAAGCGGCCTCAAGTCACCGTCGAAGCGCGTGATCGCCGTCATGGCGTCGGCGTCCGTGAACAGCGCGAGTTGCTCGGGCGGAAGCGCCGGGGTGTTAAGGCTCAGTCCGGGCGCAATACGAAACGGGACTTTCGGGCTTTCAAGCACCTGTAATAAACCCAGCGGCCCCGAGCGTTCAGTCACGATGCGGGTCCCGACGACCTTCAAGGCCTGTTGCAAACCCTTGTATTCCTGCGGCCGCAAATCCGCCCAGGGTTGCGACAGGGCGAGGGGCGCCAGCAGTGCGCAGAGCGCCAGGTATGCGCTCACGCTGCGCGGCCGGCACCCCAGAGCCGACCACGCCAGGGCCGCTGCGATTAGAGCGACGCATCCCAAGAGCTTCAGGGTCGCGCCCGGCGATAAGGCATGCAACACCAGCACGACTCCCAAGGCCCCGAGGCCGGCCCCAAAGAGGTCCACGGCGTAGACGCGGTGCAGGTGGCGCTTATGACGCACGATCGCGATCGCGATGCAATTCGATGCAAAAAAGAAGGGTAATGACAGCAACAAATACATGGTCGCCAGTCGCACGACCTGTTGTCCTTCCCAAAGCATCTGCGCGGGGTTGACGAGCAGCGTCTGGGCAGCCAAAAAACACCCGACGGAGCTGATGCCGAAGAGGACCGCGTTGATGACGTAGGCAAGTTCCGGCGCCCGCTCAATAAGACGCGACGCGAGCAAAATAAAGGTCCCGCTCACACCGTACCCGAGAAGCGCAAGGCTCATCACCATGTACGCGAGATGATGCCAGGAGACGATGGAAAGGAGTCGTATCGATAGGACCTGGTAAGCTAAGGATGTTCCGGAGATCAGGAACACGGTGAACAGGAACCCGCGCGAAGGTTGGGTCTCATCCATCACCGCGGCCCGCTCAGAGCTTGTGAAGAAATCGTAGCGAGCACGCCCGCCCGCGAGGCGCACGGCGCGCAGGAACCGCAGTGTATATGGAAATACATGAGGATTCCGAGCACCGCGCAACGATGCGGGCGGGCTGCGCAGTAGATTTATTCACAAGCTCTCAGTGATCCCCGGTTAAGGGGACGAAACGCACCGGGAGTAGCTGACGGGTGGTGACGCTGCCGTCGGCCGCCTTCTCCACCAATATCAAGTACTGGGTCAAAAAGCCGCCGACCGGCATGACCAGCTTGCCGCCGGGCTTGAGCTGTCTGACCAGCGGCGGAGGTATATGATCTCCGGCGGCGGTGACCATGATCCCGTCAAAGGGGGCGTGTTCCTCCCACCCGAAGTACCCATCGCCGATGCGCGTGTGCACGTTGTGCTTGCCCAAGCGCCGCAGACGCTCTCGGGCCAGCTTCCCCAAGGGATCGATGATCTCGATCGTGTAGACTTCCTTGACCAACTCCGCCAGCACCGCGGCCTGATAGCCCGATCCTGTGCCGATCTCCAGCACCGCGGCGGCGGATTCCACCTCGAGGAGACCGGTCATCAAGGCGACGATGTACGGTTGCGAGATCGTCTGTCCGTAGCCGATGGGAAGGGGCTGGTTGAGGTAAGCGCGCGCTTGGTAGTCGTCGGGCACGAAGCGATGCCGCGGTACCTTGCGCATGATCTCGGCCACGGCGGAGTCGAGTGGCCCGACCATGCTAGCGGTCCAGCGAAACTCGTCCTCGATCGTATCGACCATCCGCAGCCGCGCCGGGCCATACTCATCCGCCTCCCCGGCCACCGCTCCGCGTGCCGCCATGACGAGGATGCCGAGCGCGAACAGCGCCGCCCGTCCGAGGCGATACGCGCGCCGAGGAATAGCGCGCCTCACGGGCCGGAGGCGATCCGGTGGGCCCAACGTGTCGTCTCCGGTAAACGGTATTTTGTAACGCATGACATCACGAAGCGAAGCGCTGTTTCGAGGCACACCCGATGGCCCACGGAGACATAGAGCGGTTTCACCCCCGTTCGTGTGCGCAGCGCGGCGCCGATGATCTCGTCCCGATCGCGCAACGTCGTCCACGCCCCCATCTGAGCGGGCACCGGCGCATGCTCGCCGATCAGCCGCCTCTTGGCAACTCCAATCGATGGCGTATCGGTGAGGACGCCCAAATGCGAGGCCAGGCCGAAACGGCGCGGATGGGCATAGCCCTGAGCATCACAGAGCAGCAGGTCGGGTCCTCGGGCGAGCCGGTCCAGCGCCTCCAGCACCACCGGCACTTCGCGAAATGAGAGTAGACCCGGCACATAGGGAAACTCGGCCGGGCGCTCGATCACAACCTGCTCGACCAGCGTGAGATCCGGGTAGCCTAGGATCACGACCGCCGCGCGTGCCACCGCCCCGCGCTCCTTGAAACCAACATCGATCCCGGCGACCCGCTGAACCGCACCCAGGCGATCGCGGCGCACCACCTGTGCGCATAACTCTCTCTGGATTGCGACGGCTTCTTTCGGGCTGACATCCCACCGGTGCATGGCAAAGATCTTCGTCTGGCCGGGGATAAAAAATATCATTATGATGGCGTAAAAGATAATCCTCCCGGCTATGGATAGACTCAAAGCCAAGATCCGCAATATCCCGGACTTTCCCAAGCCCGGGATCCAATTCAAAGACATTACCCCGCTGGTCAAGGACCCCGCAACTCTGCGGCTGACGGTGCACCAACTCCTCCACCCCTTCCTCGGCGAACGCCTCACGGCCGTGGTCGGAATGGAAGCGCGCGGATTCATCTTCGGCAGCCTGGTCGCCTGGGAGCTCGGAGTCGGGTTTGTCCCCTTGCGCAAACCCGGCAAGCTTCCTTATAACGTGGCGCGAACCGATTATGACCTCGAGTACGGATCGGCCGGGCTCGAAGTGCATGTAGACGCGCTCACCCCGAACGACCGGGTGTTGTTGATCGATGATCTCATCGCCACCGGGGGTACGGCGGCGGCGAGCTGTCTGCTTATCAAGAAGCTGGGCGCCGAGGTCGCGGGCTGCGCCTTCGTCGTCGAGCTCGATGCGCTCGGCGGCCGCGCGCAGTTGGCCGAGTATCGCGTGCATACTCTCGTACATTATTAAGGAAGCTCTGCAAAAGCTACTGCGCCGCCCATCTGCATTGTCGCGTGCTCGCTCGTCACTCGCCTATCTCCCTGATATGTCTCCTGACTCGCTCCGCGGCTTCGCGCATCTGGGCGTGCTCATAACACTTTTGCAGAGCTTCCTTAGAAGCACTTAAACACGGCTGCGATCGCCCGTCCTGCATCGAATGCGATGCCCTTCAAAACGTGAATTTCTCACAGTATTCTCGAAGCTTCCCTGATTTAATACGCCCGTAGCCGTGATGCCATAGCCGGTTCGCGTGTCCGGGCATGCCCGGCCCAAATAGAAATATTGTCCCCATGAGCGAGGAGGACGAACATGCTTCGTGCATGGCACCACACGATTACGCGCGGGGCTCGGTTTACCGGCGTAGGCGGTCGTGATCGCCGCCTCGTTCTACCATCGATCCGGGAGTCTTCTTTTGATGGTGATATGTTTACCCTTGACCTCCACGTAACCGCCGGTGGTCAAGTCCTTCATCACGCGAGCGACCATCTCGCGCGCGCAACCGACCATGCTTGCCAGGTCCTGCTGGGTCATGCGTTGTTCGATCACCCACTGGCCGTCTCGCTCCGTCGCCAGGCTCATGAGCGAGCGGGCGATTCTGCCGTAGACGTCGAGCAAGGCGATGTCTCGCACTCGTTCCGTCAAAAACCTGACCCGCTGCACCAAGGCTTGCAAAAGCTTGATCGAGATCTCAGGATGCTTCGACAGACAATTCAAGAAAGCCGGTTTCGACACCACAACGAGCGTGGAGGTCTCCACCGTCGCCACCGAGGCCGAACGGGGTGCGTCATCGAGCAATCCGAGCTCTCCGAAGCACTCCCAGGGCCCAAGAAAAATCAAGGTGACCTCTTTACCGCTTTGCTCGCTGGTGTAAACGCGCACCAGACCGCTTTCCACGATATACAGCTCGTGGCTCGGTTCCCCCTCGGTGATGAGCACGGTCTTACTCTTATAGCGCTTAGTGGTGCCGCATTTGGCGAGGAACTCCAAGTCGGCTCGGACCAGCTTAGGAAACCAGGTGAAATCACTTGCCATAACTTTAGTGTCCCCCGCGGCGAATCGAGGCTAGCTTTTTGTTGATATTATTGCCCTAACCTAGTGGGTTTCAAGGTGTTAACGCAGAACTACTATACTATAACGAGTGGCGTTCTAGGAACCCGTGGCGTATGCCGCTGACCGAAACACACCCAGCCGTCCGGCCGCCGGCCCCGGCACGGCCATTACAGACCGGCCGGCAACCGCTGTCGTCCGGACTCAATAAACCCCTCATCGCCGGGATCGTTACCGCGCTCCTGGGCGTTTTAGCGACCGGCGCACCCTGGATTGGCGGGACGCAGACCGATCTTGAAAGCGCGGCGGGTTTAAGGATCCTGTACGGCCTGCGCGGGGTTCGCGAGCCCCCTCGGGAGGTCGTCATTGTGTTGATCGATCAGACGACCCTCGACGAACCCGACTTTCCCGACGTTCTCGGTGAATGGTCGCGGGCATTACACGCGCAACTCCTGCGGCGGCTGGAAGCAGCCCGGCCGGGAGTTGTTGGCTTTGATTTTCATTTCAACAAGGCGCGCGATGCGCGCGGAGACCGCGAGTTTGCGCGGGCGATTAAGGACGCCGGGAACGTAGTCCTGATCGAATACCTGATCCCGGCGCGGTCGCGCGCGCTCTTGCCGGGCTCCATCGAGATCACCGAACGCCGATCGCGGCTCCCCATCCCGCCTCTCGCGGACGCCGCGGCGATGGTCGTACCGTTTTTGCTACCCGACGGACGCGATCTCGATCAGTTGCTGCTCCGGGATCCCGCGGGCGAAAACTTGCCGACCTTTCCCTTGGCTGCCTTGCTCGTGTATTCCAAACCGTACCTGGAAACGCTGGCAGCCTTGGTGCGCGAGATCTCCGGACAGCCCGTGGAGGTCAGACGCCTCGCGACGTTGGCTGAGCAGTTGTACACTCGGTTCGCCCGCGATCCCGAGCTAGCCGACGAACTGAACGACGAGTTAACTAACAGGGCTTCCTTCGATCAAGAGTCCCGCGCGGTGCTCCTAGCGCTTATCGGCGCCGTGCGCACGCTCGAGGCACGCCACATAGACTATTACGGTCCGCCGGGCACCGTGACCACCCTCCCCTATCAATGCATCATACAGGGGGGTTGCGACGCGTTCCCCGCGGGACGCTTGTCGAGTCTGCGCGAGAAGGCTGTCTTCGTCGGTTTTTCCGACCTGCGGCACGGCAGCGTGATGGATCGGTTTCCCACCGTCTACGGAAATTTCAGCGGCGTCGAGATCGGGGCCACCGCCTTCGCCAACCTATTGGAGCGGCGTAGCCTCCGCCCCTTGCCGATGCTGTGGCATCTGTGCATCGTGGCTCTGTGGGCGGCACTCCTAGGGCGCTTGGCCACGACAGCCTCGACCGGATTAGCCATGTGCGGGATCCTCGCGCTGAGCACCGCATACAGCAGCGCGGCTTACCTCGCCTTTGCCCACTATGGCCTGTGGCTGCCGCTCGCGGTTCCGATCGCTATTCAAACACCGCTGGCCGCGGCCATCGCACTCCTGCGCGGGTATCTGGAGGAGCGGCGCGAGCGCGCGCGCAACGAGCACGAGTTGGCCCGGCTCGAAGACGGCTTGCGCGTTCACCTCCCGCGTCAGGTCGTGGAAAGCATCGCGCGGACTACTCCCGAGATCCTCTCAAGCGGCCAGATCATGTATGGCGTCTGCATCCATTCGGACGCCGGCCAGTTCACTCTATTGTCGGAGACCATGAAGGCGGTGCCGTTGCGCTCCCTGCTGAACGGCTATTACGAACCGCTATTCGATGCGGTTAAGAAGCATGAGGGTTGGGTATCCGACGTGATTGGCGATGCCATGTTGGCGGTGTGGCCGACCGCGGCGCCCGAACCCAAAGCCAAGCGCGCCGCATGCGATGCCGCCCTGGAAATCATTCGTGCCCTCGCTCCCGCCGATCCGCACTGCCTGCCGACGCGGGTCGGCATCCATTGCGGCGAACTCGTGCTCGGCAATGTTGGCGCGCGCGGGAGATTCGAGTACCGCGCCGTCGGGGAAGTCGTGAATAAGACCGAACGCATCGAGCGGGCAAGCAAGAGCTTGGGGACCCGTATTCTTGCCTCTTGCGACGTGACCTCGGGGATCGAAGGCCTCCTCACCCGCGAGATCGGTTCCTTCTACCTTCCCGGAACGAGCCGCCCGGTAGTCCTGTGCGAGATTGTCGATCCCGAGATTTCAACCCTGGGATCGACCGAGCATAAGCATCGGTACTTCAACGCGGCGCTCACGGCGTTCAAGCTTCAGGACTTCGACCAGGCACAACAGATCTTCGAGAGCTTACTGAAGGAATTCGGAGACGATGGGCCGGCGCGGTTTTATCTCGATCTTTGCCGGCAATTCGAGACCGTTCCTCCGGAGCCACCGTGGACCGGATGTGTGCGCCTTTAGAATGCTGGCGTACTCAAGGGATGTGTACTATGCTCACGGTGGGGACTAAAAATAGGCGGGGCAGGGCGCGGCCCGTTACCCGCCTGGCCGACACGCGCGGCGTGTCTTTTGAGCTTTTGTGATCGATCGAGTCGACATCCCTGCCGACACGATGGTGGGTTACGCTAACCGGTCGTTCATTCGAGGGGGCTTCGGATCACGACGATGGGGGGACGATGGGGAGTGCTTTTGGCGGTTGGGGGGATCGTATTGTCCTACTCCTCGGGAGTGCGTGCTCAGTCCTGCGAGCCCGCCGCGGCTAGCGTGATCTCGATACAGGGGGATGTGGAGGTCAGTGAGAGTGCTCGGGCAAACTGGCAGGATGTTCAGCTCAATCAAGTTCTGTGCGGCGGGCAGCAGGTGCGTCTGATGGCCAAGAGCCGCGCGGTGCTTCAGCTCCCGAATGAGACGCTGTTGCATCTCGATGAGGGGAGTGTCCTGACGCTGCAGGCGGTCGCACCGGAGAAGCCCGCTTGGCTCGAGTTTCTGCGCGGGGCGGTGCATATCATCAGCCGAGTGCCGCGCGCGCTGAATATCCGCACACCCTTCGTGAATGCGGGCATCGAAGGCACCGAGTTTGCGCTGCAAGTCGGAAAGGCGGAAGCCGCGCTTTGGGTCTACGAGGGGCGGGTGCGCTTCAGTAACGCGCTCGGGCAGTTGCTGATCGCGAGCGGAGAGGCGGCCGCCGCCGCGCCCGGCCGCGCCCCGGAGCGGCGCATCGTGGTCAAGCCTCGCCAGGCCGTCGAATGGGCCCTCTACTATCCGCCGCTTCTCGACAGCCGTCCGGAGACCTACCCGGAGGTCCTGCGCCCGGCCGTCCTGGGCTATCGCCAAAACGATTTCCCTGCGGCCTTCGCGGCGCTCGATGGGGTGCCGGAGGGTGCGCGCGATGCCCGCTATTACACCCTGCGGGCGGGACTCCTGCTCTCGGTCGGCCGCGTCCCCGAGGCGGAGGGAGACCTTACGTCCGCCCAGCGGCTCGACCCCAAGAACGGTACTGCCTACGCCCTGCGCTCGGTCATCGCCGTGGTGCGGAACGAGCAAGAGGAAGCCCTCAAGCTCGCCGCGGAGGCCGTGCGGCTGGCCCCGGGCTCGGCGACTCCTTATGTCGCCCGCTCCTATGCCGAGCAGTCGGCCTTCGAGATCGAGAAGGCGCACGAGAGCCTCCAGAAGGCCGCCGAGCTGGCGCCCGAAGATGCGCTGGTCTGGGCCCGGCTCGCCGAGCTCGAGCTTTCGCTGGGAGATCTCGACGCCGCTCTGGAGTCCGCGCGCAAGGCCGAGCAACTCGATCCGGGGCTCTCCCGCACCCAGAGCGTGCTGGGATTTGCCTACCTAACCCGCATCGAGGTGGATCGCGCCAAGACCGCCTTCGAGCGCGCCCTCGTGCTCGACCCCGCCGATCCCCTGCCGCGCCTGGGCCTGGGCCTCGCCAAGATCCGCGATGGGGATGTCGATGCCGGCACCAAGGAAATCGAGACTGCTGCTTCCCTCGACCCCAACAACTCGCTGGTTCGAAGCTACTTGGGCAAGGCCTACTACGAGCAGAAGCGCGGAGCCCTGGCCTCAACCGAATTCGAGCAGGCCAAGCTCCTCGATCCCAAGGACCCCACCCCTTGGTTCTACGATGCCATCCAAAAGCAGACGACCAACCGGCCGGTCGAGGCGCTGCATGATCTCGAAGCGGCCATCGAGCGCAATGATAATCGGGCGGTATACCGATCCAAGTTCTTGCTTGACCAGGACCTCGCAGCGCGAAGCGCGAGCCTGGGGCGGATCTACCGCGATCTTGGGTTTGAGCAGCTCGGGCGACTAGAAGCGTGGGAATCGGTCAACAGGGACCCAGGGGATTACTCTGGACATCGATTGCTAGCTGATACCTACGCGCGTTTGCAACGTCACGATATCGCCCGGGTTAGCGAGCTATTGCAATCGCAGCTCTTGCAACCCGTTAACTTGACACCGTTGCAGCCGCAGCTGGCCGAAACCGCGTTACAATTTCAAGATGGGGCGGGGCCGGCCGAGCCGTCCTTCAATGAGTTCAATCCCCTATTCACGCGCAACCGCTGGACAGCTCACTTTTCCGGTATTGCGGGGGGACATCGGACAATAGGCGATGAGCTGACCGTTGCCGGTCTCATTAATCGGTATTCTTTAAGCGTCGGCCAGTTCCATTACGAGACCGATGGCTACCGTACTAATAATGATGTCGACAACAATATCTACAGTGCCTTCGGCCAGGTAGCCATAACGCCCCGTACCAACTTGCAGGTCGAACTTAGACACCAAGAGATATTCTCGGGGGTTCTCGTACAAAGCCTTGACGATCCTGAAACCATAGACGAAACCGAACGTAATGAGATCCGTCGCGATACAGCGCGGTTCGGACTTCACCATTCCCTGAGCAATCGGGATGATTTTATCGCCTCGGTGATCTACCGAGATAATGAAAACGATAAGCTATCTTCTGACCTCGATATTTTTACGGCCACCGGGGCGTATAGCTTAGAGGGCCAATACCAGCGGCGCGGCCACCGTTATAATTCGGTCGCGGGCCTTGGTCATTTCGACCAGGACCGCTCTCGAACGATTGGGAATAGCGCCATCGGAGTGGATGCCCAACATACGAATGCTTATTTGTATTCTTATCTTGCGCTTTTCGACAATCTTATTGCGACGCTAGGGGTTTCTTACGATGCATTCGATGGGTTAGCTCAGGACTTACTCGATCTCAACCGCATCAATCCCAAAGTAGGCATCTGGTGGCAGCCGTCGAGATCGACCACGCTAAGAGCTGCTTGGTTTACAACAGTCAAGAGACCATTTGCTTCGAATCAAACCGTCGAGCCAACCCATGTGGCCGGTTTTAATCAGTTTTTTGATGATACCGATGGATCGAAAACGGGCCGCTATGGGATAGGCATCGACCACGAGTTCAACAAGCGACTGTACGCCGGTCTTGAGGTCTCGTGGCGAGACCTAGAGCGCCCCTTAACACTTTCTCGCCAAGGGGAAACAGTTATTGATTTCGAGAAACGTAAAGAACAATTGCATCGCGCATACATTTACTTGCTGCCAACCGATCGAATTGCCATCAGCGCAGAATATTTTCTAGAAGATTTTGATCGCGACTTGATACCGGATTCGCAAAAACTCGATTTCACTGACTTCACCAGCCATCGAGCGCCGTTTTCAATCCGCTATTTCGATCCGACGGGACTTTTCGGCGGTCTTACGGCGACCTACGTCAATCAAGACGTCGAATTGACCGAGACGCGTGCCGCAAGCGTAGAGTTAGAACCGGAGCGAGCCAACAGTATTAGTGGAAACGAGGATTTTTGGGTCCTGGATCTGGCGCTAGGCTACCGCTTGCCGAAACGCTGGGGGTTGGTGACATTTGGGATCAAGAATTTGTTGGACGAAGAATTTAGGTTTCAGGATACGCAGTTTTCTAGTAACGAGCCCACGCTGCCTCTGTTTCAGCCTGATCGGGTAATCTTTACCCAATTTACTTTGGCGTATTGAAATTACGTGCGAATACAACAGTTAAAACGGGTCACGCCAGGTGCAGTTATTATGCTTGCGAGTTAAATCGCTGGTTAGAGGAGGTTAAGCCATGAGCATCTTGTTGAGATGGGGACTGATATTAGGTTTCGCATTAGCTTGCCTCGGTTGCGGGGATCCTAGCGGTTCAGGAAGATATGACATAACCAACAGCACCGGAATCCTTTGGAACGCAGATAAAGAGTTGCATCTCGTTGATCCGGAAACGAAAGAAGCTGTTAAGTTTGAGCCTTGTACAACCAAACCTGGCCCCGATCAATGCGAGATCTACAAGAATTTGTTTATGGAGGTCAAACGAAAAACGATTTTCGTTACGAATTCGATGCGGCCGGATAATACGCGGTGTTGCAAAACGGTCGAAATGGACGGTGAATATTTTGAAACCTGTAAAACCGTTAGCGGACGTTGTTCTAAGGGTTGGTACAAAGATTAGTGAGAAATACTATGAACAAAAACCTTATGTTGATGCTGGTGTTATGCTCACCATTATCGTTTTTTGGATGTGCTCACCAGTCCGGTGAACGCAACGGTGATACTACAGCAATTACGAAGACGGATGACGGACGGGTTGTATTGATAGATGTGGAAACAAAAGAACCATTACCGCTTATCCCATGTACTCCGACATCCGATCCTTATCCGTCTGGAAGCACCCCTTGTGAGATATTTCGGGATCTATTTCGAATTCGATCTGTCACCAACGTCAATATTATAGAGTCGGAGCGTATCGATAACACCCGATGCTGCAAGTCCGTAGAGATCGACGGAGAATGGTTTGAGACATGCAAAACCGTATCAGCACGACGTTGCCGCAGGGGGTGGTACCGAGATTAAAGGCACCGTGTGCCCCAACATCACGTATGTACGCGAGGTGTTAGGGTTCGTAGCTTCGGGCCGCCCTACAGCGTCGGCATCGGCGCTCGGCTGGCCGAACCGACGCCAAAGATCTTATGCGTCACCTCACGTCTTCCGAAGAGGCGGTTTATTCTCGCTGGTGATCCTGATTAGGAACCCCAGCCCGAGTAGTCAGCTATAACAAAGAGGCGAGAACCCCCAGAATATGGGATGGCAATAGCCCAGCAACCCATAACGCAGGAGGTATTCTCGCCATGAAGAAGCGTAACTATCGTGCACAGAAAGTCAACGAGATTCGGTGGGAAGAGGTGGCCGACCGTCTGCATAACTCGACTCGTCCCTGCCGCCGATGTCAGCGGCATCAACCAACGGACATGATGGGTCATCAGCACGTAGGCGTGTACTGCGACTCGGTGTTTTCGGGCGGCATCGTCCAGGCACTCCAGCTAGAGCCGGCAATCCTCGTCTGCGTAGAAAGAGGCTTGGCGACTATTGCCCCCGCTGGATGACGTGGCTCAGGGATCGAGGGTAAAGAAAGTCGTGGTAGATGGGCCATGCGCAAGTCTCTTTGCTCATTCTGTTAGACTGAATCTGCGTTTGGGCTCTCACATTTCAAGTAGTTTGTACTCTGACCCGGAACTGCAACCAAGGCCGGCATACGCCATCGTGCATTACGGCTTGCCCGACCGGCTGATCCAGCACGGTACGAGAGAGGAGATGCTGGCGGACGCGGGACTGACCAAGGAAGGTCTCCTGGAATTTGTCCGCCGGCACGCCAGCGGGCTGGTGAAGGTCAGCGCCCCAAGCCTAATAGCCCTGTAAGCGCTTAGGCGCTGGGCTCAACGGCGCACGATGTTACCGATGGCGGCGATAAAGCGCTGCACGTCATCGGCGCTGATGGCGCCCATCGTGGACACCCGGAACAAGACCTTGGCAAACGCCGCCTGCCCCGCGTAAATCACGAATCCATGCTGCTTCAGCCGGTCGTGGAGCGCGAGGTACTCCATCCCTTCGGGCAAATGGAAAGAATTTAAAACTACGGAGCATACCGCCGCCGGTAGCAGCGGCCGGATCCCTATCGCGGCGAGACCCTCGCGAACGCGCGTGATGTGTTCTCGGTAACGCCGCTGGCGCGCCCGCCATCCTCCTTCTTCATCCAGCTCCGATAGCGCCTCGTCGAGGGCGTAGAAGCCCTGCACGGTTTGCGTAAACGGCGTACTGCCGGCGTCTTGCGCTTCGCAATACTGGAGGAGATCGAGATAAAGACTCCGCGGCGTTTGATCGGAAGGCGGGAGCAACTTGCGCTGCACGATGACGAACGATACCCCCGGCACGCCGTGCAAACATTTATTGGCGGTGGCTGCACAGGCCGCGACGTTCCAGCGCATGAAATCGAGGTGCTCGGCCCCGAAGCTGCTCACGCCGTCCATCAAGAGCTGAACGCCTCGCGCCTTGCAGATTTCAGCCAGCTCGGCGATCGAATTGAGGCGGCCGGTTGTGGTTTCGTGGTGTACGAGCGCGACGTAGTGAAACCTCCGGTTTTGATCAAGGCAAGCCCGCACCGCGTCGAGATCGATCCCTCGGTCCCAGGCGTGGTGCAGACGCACATGGTGTAGCCCGTGGATGCGCGCGATCGCTGTGAGCCGCTCCCCGTAGACACCATTTTCGAGTATGAGCACGCTATCTGTATCTTTAATCAGAGTACTCATCATCGCCTCGACCGCGGCGGTTCCCGAGCTGGTCAGCAACACGGCCGCCCAATGATCGAGGGGCAGGCCGTACACGCCGAGTAGCTGCGTACGGATGCTTTGTTGAAGCGCGGTAAACTCCGGTTCCCGGTGACAGAGATCCGGCCGCAGCAAGGCCTGGCGCACGCGCTCGCTAAGATTGACGGGCCCGGGGTTTAGAAGGATCATCGGGCCCCCGGCTAGGGAAGCTCTGCAAAAATTACTGCGCAGCCCATCTGCTTTGTCGCGTGCTCGCTCGTCGCTCGCCTATCTACCTGATATGTCTCGCGACTCGCTTCGCGGCTTCGCGCATCTGGGCTTGCTCGCGACACTTTTGCAGAGCTTCCCTAAAAGCGCGAACCGATATGTGACATGAGCCGTCTCACAACCTCGGACGGAGCGGCGGCTGGACGCGGTAAGACGGGCAGGGCGCCGGTGCGGATCTTGACATGGCAAAAGAGCGGCTTGCCTTCCGGGACCGCATCGAACAATGCCTCGATGACATCGGTCTGATCGCCCGCGAAGCTACTCCCGTAACCGCACGCCTGGGCGATCTTTGCGAAAGAGACGCCGGCCGACACCGTGGCTTGGGCGCCGGTCGAATCGTGCACTTCGTTGTCGAGCACGATATGAATGAGATTAGGGCCCCCATAGGCTCCGATGGTAGCGAGATTGCCCATGCGCATGAGCGCCGCGCCATCCCCGTCTAGAATGACCACCCGAAGGTCGGGCCGCGCGAGCGCGACGCCCAGCCCGAACGAGGAGGCGCACCCCATCGAACCCACCATGTAAAGCTGGTTCGGACGGTCCGCGAGCGCATACAGCTCGCGTCCTGTATAGCCCGTGGTGGCAATGATGACCGTGCCTTCGACGGGTGTGCATTCAAGAACGCGGTGCAAGACCTCGCTCCGGCTCGGCCGGGGTTGCTCTTTCACCATCTCGACATGCTTTCCCGGTGCGGTCGCACGCGGCGGTCGTCGCTCTGGATCCAAGGCGTGGGCAGCGACCGTCCCTCCGCGCATGACGAAGGCGTAGGGCCGTTCCTCGCACTCGATGAAGGCGCGCGCGCGATCCAACGCCGCTCGGATCGCGCCTGACTCGATGGGAAACGGTTCCCAGGGGATCTCCATCGTTTCCAACACCGAACCGGTGATCCGCCCCATCAGCTCGTGTTGCGGTTCGTCCCTCAGATCCGGGGCGCCGCGGTGCGTACAAATCAACAGCAGCGGGATGCGGAAAACATAATTCAGCGAGGTCAGCGGGCTCACGGTGTTGCCCAGGCCCGAGTTTTGGATCATCACGGTCGAACGTTGCCCGCCGACGGCAGCCCCGCTCGCGGTCGCCACGGCGTCGCCTTCGTTGGCCGAGGAGATATAGCGCAGACGTTTGTCGTTGATGACAAAGTTGATAAACGGGGTCAGAAACGAACACGGCACGCCCGCGTACGAAGTATAGCCGGCCGCACGGGCCACATCGACGAAATCCTGCGCCGCTATCATGATGGGATCAGTGCCGTCCCTCGGCGAACGAACCGGCCCTATCGAGATCATCGAGCGTGTTCACATCCAGCCAGTGGCCATGGATATACAGCACGCGGACCTTATGCCCCGAGCTGACCAAGTGATTGAGGAGATCGGGCGTATTCAAACGTGAAAAGTCGGCGCGCGCGCGCAGATCCGCGAGCCCTTTCTTAACCGCCCGGCAGCCCTCGCCTTGGGCCCGCCACATGCCGATCCAACGTCCCGAGGGCAGCCCGGCGCCGGAGGCCGGATCAGCGGTGATCCGCTTTAGGTACGCGTCCTCGCTCATGAGGGAGCGTGAATCGGGCTGGGTGCAATAGGCGTAATCGGAAGCGCCGCCGACCGAGACATGCGCATCCGCGGAATCGACCACCGCCACGATGTCGGCGTCACTGTCCAAGACATCGCGCAGGATATAGTTTCGGAACAAAAGATCTCCGTAGAGGATCACCGCGTCGTCACCGAAACAGGATTCGGCACGGCTGAGCGAGGCAAGCTCGCCGGAGTCCTGGTAGTCGGGGTTCAGGACGAGACTAATCCCAACCGTGTCTATCGCTTCGGCGCGGTACCCGGCCACGACGGTGATCTCGTTTACCGCCTGCTTTTTGAGCTCTTCGACGAGCCGCCGCAGGATCGGTTTTCCGCCAATCGGCAACATGACCTTGGGCCGGGTCGCAGTCAGACCGTAGAGCGCCTCCCCGCGCGTCGCCGCCAAGATGACCGCACGCGTTCGCGAACGGCCGGAAACGGCGTAGCGCCGCTCCGCCGCCGAGAGCTCATCCGCCCCTTGCAAGCGAAAGATTTCCTCTACCGGCGCTATCCGATCCTCGACATAGACCGGCGTGTCGGTCTCATGAATGGCACAGGCGGCGCTTTGCATCGCCGCTACCGCCGCGCGTAGCATGTGATTAGCCCAGATCACCAGACTGATCCCGGCCTGGCGATAGACATCGGTCGGGGTGCTGTAATACTTCGTGGGCACGATAACGAGAGGCGCGCGGCCCGCCCATTCCGCTGCGAACGCGAGGATTTGATCGGGACGCGACAGCTTGCTGTGGATTAAGATAGCGTCGGCCCCGGCCGCCCGATACGCCTCGGCGCGCAGCAGCGCTTCTCTCAGGTCCCAGCCGGCGATCAGAGCCTCGACCCTGGCCACAATGCAAAAATCCCGATCGCTCTGGCTGTCTTTACCGGCCTTGATCTTGCCGCAGAACTCCTCGATGTCGGCGAGGTTTTGCCGTTCTCCCGCGATAAAGCTGTTCGTTTTCGGGAACAGCTTGTCCTCGATACACACTCCCGCGATTCCGCGTTGCTCGATCTTTTTAACCAAGCGCCGCAGGTTGTTAAAATTTCCGTAACCTGTGTCTCCGTCCAGTAATATTGGGATCCTGGTGACATCGGACATGAACTCGAGCATTTCGACCACTTGGGTCCAGCTTGCCTCGTTGTTATCGCGCACCCCGAATTGCGCCGAGAGCGACAGCCCGCTGGCCCAGATCCCATGAAACCCGGCCTCTTCCACGATGCGGGCGCTGATCCCATTGTGGGCCTCCATAATGAATTCGAGGCGCGGTGAATCGAGCATCCGGCGCAGTTGCGCGCTTTTCGAGGGCTTGAGTGAGACGGACTCCGGATTAATCATGTTTAATCCACCAAACGCGGCAGGATCTCGCGCTCCGCGCGGCACACGTCCTCGGGGAAATCGATTTCGATCCAAGGCACGCCGCTCACATCTTCGAATCCGAACGCCTCTGGGGTTTCCAGGACCAGATCGCGAATGGCTTCTTCATACGGTTCGGCGTGTAAACCGGCGCTGTAATAAAAATCCGCACGCTCGGCCAGACGTGCCGCGACGGACCCGGAAAAACGGAAGAATCCAACGGACTCACCGCAAAAATCATAAGCCACGCCGGCCGCGATCCGCTTACGAAACTCCACCGGGCGGCCGTCGCACACGCAGATCTTAACCGGTTCGTCGCCAGGCTCGAAGGCGCGGTCGATCAGAAAACAATTTTGAACCTCAGAATGTATCAAGCGCTGTAGCAGATCGGGTCGATATAACACATCGGCATCCATCAGCAAAACGTCCTCACCCTCGCGCAGCACGTGCCTTACGCTCCACAAGCTAAGAACGCTTCCGCGTTCGTAGCGCGCATTATAAACAGTTCGTACCGGGGCGCTTGAGGCAGCCGAGAGGATTTCTTCTTCGATCAGCTCCGATCGGAAGCCGACGGCGATAATGATTTCATGGATGCCATGAGCGCTTAGCGCCTCGAGATGGCGGCAAAGTAAGGTCTTGGAACCAAACGCCAAGAGGCATTTGGGGTGGTCTATGCCCAAGCGCCGGCCGGCGCCCGCGGCGAGCACAACTGCCTTCATGCGTTGCGTAGGTGACTTGCCGCGCAACGCTGGTCTGAGAGCTAACGCCGTCCTTGGAAGGCGTCTCTAAAGCCAAAGTACGCGATCGCGTCTTTCATGTTGGAAATAAACCGGCGTGTCGCAGACATGCGCGCATCGGTCACGTATTCCATGGTGAGTACGATGCGCTCCTCTCCCCGACCGAGTGGAGTTACCCGATGGTACAGTTTGTCCCCATTAAAGACAACGAGCATCCCGGGCGTCAAGGCCAAGGATAAAGATTCGGTTTCACGCTCTGGATCGTCGCGATAGAGCTGGTATTCCAACCGGCTGCTGGAGCGATCGACCAGCCCAAGCAACACCGTATAACGCAATCCCCGATAGTAGGACGTGTCGTAATGCCATCCAACATGGTCGCCGGGTTCCGTGTAGCAGTATAAGGCGTAGGTGTGAGGATCGTCCCCGGGACAAGGTAAGAGCGATCGTCCGGTGATATAGCTCAAACCCTGCGTGAACTCCGGCAGCGTATATAAACTTTCAAAAGCCGGCGCCATGCGGTCCAACACAAAGCGGCTCACGCTGCCGCCTTTCTTGTGTTTTGGGAGGTAGTTTCTGTGTACCGACGGTCGTAGTTGCGGAAGTCGCGCCAGTAAGGGTTGCAGTGTCTCGGGACCGAGAAGGTTTTCGACGACTAGAAACTCATTCTGAGCGGCGAACTTTTGCTTGAGTTGATCGATCTCGAATCGGGCGAACATAGTTTCACGCGCGGCTAAGGGTCTATTTCCCGAGGCGCGACGAAGGCACGGATGGTACTGGAGCAGCCGCGCTGAGGATTCATCGTTGGTTTCCCCTGGTTATGAAATCCTGTGTGCTTATGTTTATGAGTGCGCGAACTTCAAAAAAGTAAAGACACGCCGAAACAACAAAAGAAATGATCAACATTATATGCCGTATTATTAATACTACACAATAAGGAACAGTTTGTAGCATAATAGACACATTGCGCCTGCATTTTACGGGTAAGGATCCGGCAATGCCGCTTCGATTCCGGGTCAGTGCCCTTACCCGAGATCGTACATGCAGCGCTTTTAAAGAACATTGACGAACAGAACGTGACCACATGACCTTGCTTAAAGCGTTGTTTTTAATTTTTGGCCTGGTGCTGCTTGGCCTGCTCGTGCGGGACATGGATGCCGTTGAAATCCTACGGCACATCCGGCAAGTGGGAAGCGCGGGTATCGGTTTGGTCATCGCACTCTACGCGGTGACGTTTCTGGCCGATGTCGCCGGTTGGCAGCTCACCTTTAAGACCATCCCGCTCAATCTCCGTTGGTTGCAGCAGCTTTATTGCGTGCGCATGACAGGCGAGGCCTTAAACAACATTACGCCGCTTGGCGCCATGGGCGGCGAGCCGGTGAAGGCGATGCTGTTAAAGTCGCGCTATGGCGTGAGCTATCGCGAATCGGGCGCCTCCTTGATCCTCGCAAAGACCGTCATTCTCATCTCGCTGGTATTCTTTCTCAGCCTCGGCTTCTTGGTCCTGATGCCCTCCGAGCATATACAAAGCTCTTATAAAGCGGTCGCCGGGATTGGCCTGGCCGGTTTCGCGACGGCCATCACGCTTTTTTTCCTCGTCCAACGCTTTCGTCTGTCTTCCTGGCTAGGGCGTTTAGTCGGGGGATCGGCGTTAAGCCACCGGTTAGAGGCGGCCTTGCGCGTCATTCACGAGGTGGAAGATCGGCTCGTGAGCTTTTACACCGAGCGCCGCGCCCGTTTCGCGGGGGCGCTGGCCTTGGCGTTTATCAACTGGCTGCTCGGGGTGGTCGAGGTTTATGTCTTGATGCAATTTCTCGGTTACCCGATCTCTTTTGTCGATGCGTGGGTCATCGAAGCGATGGCGCAACTCGTGCGCGCGGGGACCTCGTTTATCCCCGCGAGCATCGGTGCCCAAGAAGGTGCAATTATTCTGGCCTGCTCGGCGATAACCGGCGATTCGACCCTCGGTTTCGCGCTCTCGGTCATCCGGCGCGTTCGCGAGATCGTTTGGATCGGCGCCGGGATCGGCCTTTGGTGGCTGTATTCCTTTGGCGAGACCAACGCTCGGATAGAGCGGGACTCTATTCCCGAGGCTCCGCTTCCCTAGCACACCGTTGCAACGCTAGGGTTACGTCATAATCGCTGCAAGTGTGGTGTTAGAGCTATTCTGCCCGGCGCAAACTGGGATCCACTAGATAAAGGATTCGACCAAAGGACCAGGCCAGTCGTAAAATCACACGGAATCCATAGCGAGTGCGCTCCGATGAGTACTCCAAACCCTGCGATCAGGTATTCCTATGACGACTACAAGTGCCTATCCAACGCGACGGATAAGCGCTATGAATTGTTGGGCGGAGACCTCTTGATGGTTCCTTCACCGACGACAAGTCATCAACAAGTCGCCGGCAACCTCTTTCTGGATCTCGCGCAGTTTGTGCGCTTGAATAACCTCGGCAAGGTGTTTTACGCGCCGATGGACGTCGTGTTCGGCGAAGGTGCCCGGCGAGAAGTCGCGCAGCCCGACATTTTTTTTGTAAGCCGGGCTCGCTTCGGTATTATCGCGGAAGGCGAGATCCGAGGTGCTCCCGATTTGGTCGTTGAAATATTGTCACCCAGGACCGAGTCGCTTGATCGCGGTTACAAGAAAGCTCTCTATGCGCGGCATGGCGTTAAAGAGTACTGGATTGTCTCCCCGCAAACCAAGAACATCGAGGTGTACGGGATAGGTAGCGGAGGATTGATCCCGCTTGGGCAATATAAGCTTGGCGAACGATTGCTATCGCCTTTGTTGCCTGGATTCACTCCTGCGTTGGATGAAGTATTTGATGTCCAATAGATGAGGAGAATCTTGCCGCGGCAGGGAACCGGCTGAGAGGCAAGCCGCTGACCGGGAATCGTTTCGGATGCACATCGACCCGGAATGGTTTAGGCTGTCCGCCGAGCCACCCAGACGAACCGGGTGTTTGGCGCTGACTATTTCCAGAAACAGATTGAAGCTGCTTTTGCCTTACGCATAGCTAAACGAAATCCGGGACCGCGGAGGAGAGAAGCGAGCCGGGGATAAACAAGAATTTTTGCTCTGACCCCGAACTACCATAGCGCCCCGGCTACCGGGCCAGGCGGACCTCGACATGAACGCCTTCACGCTTTTGCAAATGGGCGATCACATCAAAGAGGTTCCGCGCCTTGCGGGTTGCCACGGGGACCCAGCCGCCCCCAAGCCAGGTAGGATGAGGGCTGAGCAGCCGTATGAACTGTCCGAGGGCGCTGGCTCGATGGCTCGTCCAACGCGGCGGATCGTCCACCATCGCCGCACGCACGGGCGCTGCGCCGTCCCATTCGCTAAGCGCGAACGCCGCAACTAGCAAACGAAACCTCAATGTTCGCGCACATCCCAGGCGAAGCTGAGTCGCGAAAGCGATCCCGATACAGACCATACCAACCCCCACTCGAACCAAAGCACGAGGACTTCTCCGTCGCCAAACCATAGTGAGAATAATCCAGCGCACGGGGGCTTCTGCGACCGCCGGTGGTTATGTCGCGATGCTTACTGCTGAAAGTTCCGAAGCTGTGGTGCCTGGGCCGGACTCGAACCGGCGACCTCCCGCTAGGAGGCGGATTTCTCATATTGTAACCTTCTGATAGTTCAGATATATATAAATCGAACAATATTACGATCGCAAATGGATCGCATTTAAAAGTACCTGCGCTGAAATATTCTAGACTATCCAATCAATTTTTTTCGTGGGCAATGGCGTACCTAAGAACGTTACCGTCCGGTAAAACTCAGGCGATCATACGCAGGTTGGGTCACAAACCTATCGTGCGTACGTTTCGTACGAAGACGATGGCAAGTGAATGGGCGAGGCGCATCGAAGATGACGTTGTACGAGGCACTTATTATGAGACATTAACTGCTAGACGAATCACACTAAATGAAGTCCTAGATCGATACGAGCTAACGATTCTTCCTCGTGTGCGATCGCCTTCAACGATGCGAAGTCAAATAAGGGTCATTCGTGCGTTTCTAGGGCATCTCTCGATGGTTCATTTAAGCCCCGAATCCGTTATCAATTTTATTGACTCGCGCTTACAGTCGGTGAAAGGAGAGTCGGTGAGGAAGGATTTAAATACGTTATCGAGAGCGGTAACTTTCGCACGCGGGATAATCAAGCTTCAACTAAGTGAAAATCCCGTAACCGTTGCGCGCGAGGTGCTCTCTTTTACGGGTAGTTTGAAGACGAGCGAAAGCCGCGTGAAACGCGTAACGGACGATCAAATCGATCAGATTGAGCGAACCTCAGAATCGAAACTACTCCCCAAGATCGTAAGGTTTATTGTCCAGGGGTTAACTGCACTCCGACGAGGGGAAGTTTCTAATATCAGGTACGAGCATGTGCGAGGGGTAGAATTATCAATCCCGGAAACAAAAACTGATAAGCCACGCGTTATACCGCTCAACGATATTTCCTTGGACATAATATCTTCGCTACCCAAACGCTCGGACGGATACCTTTTTGGCTTAAGGCCCGATTCTATAACTCAAGCTTTTGGACGAGCCTGTCGCCGCGCGTCGTTATCAGACTTACGGTTTCACGATCTGCGACACGAAGCGACGAGTCGTTTGTTCGAATTAGGATTGGGGATACAGGAAGTTGCTGCAATTACGGGTCATTCAGACTGGAAGTCGTTGAAACGCTATACACATCCTAAGCCATTAGAAATCCGCAAGAAGATAAATGAATCAACGGTGGGACGGTAAACTTACAAGATTTTGCTGTTGTTCGAATTCCTGCCGGGCCTCTTGGCGACGTCTGTCCAGATATGCGACAACGTCACGCACATCGGCTACACGGTGTCCGCCTTCGCGGTAGGTCGGAACAGGACATCTCCCGGCTCTTATTTTGTTATCTAGTGACGCAGGAGTAGCTTTTAGAACTACGCTAAGCTGTTTCATGTTTAAAGTTGGCCCGTACGCCCCAAAAAGGAACCGAAGGTTTTCTTCCGAGGTTTCTTTGAAGAGACCGGGTATTACTGGCGTAACTCGTTCGTTCGACTTGACCCGAACGCTGGTCCTGGCTAGCTCCGCAGAAGTCATTACATCATGTGCTTAGTCACTGGAGTGCTAACCCATTTTTTATACAAGATATGTCTGTAATAGTCAAATATAATCTTGTAACACGTTAAGCACGATAAAGACCTATTGGGTAGAAAACAACGGTTAGGGTTATTGATCCCGCGATTAGAAGCCCCTTTTGAGAAAGCGATTTTCCGCGTTAGGGCAACCCCCCACGCTAGTTATTTTTAGAATGATCTTTGATGGCGGAACGCGGACTCATCTGACTTCGGCGATGATACGGCACGAGAGCGTGCCCATAGCTAATTCGCACCACATCCCGCCGCCTGGGAGGTTCCATCACACCTCCCGGGCGGGGGAGGTGTCCTAATCAACGGAACGATGGGATTGATACTAAGGTGGTCTGAGGCACGACGTTCGGTGTGCGGACGTAGTTACCGCGGACGGAACGATAAAACGTCGGCAGCCACTGCTATTACTTAGAGTGGCTGTGGTAGCCGGGCAAAACGGTTCCTTGCCGGGGAGGTTCCGCTAGGCCGCCGCATGAACGCCAGGGCTACGGAATGGACCTGTTTGGCGCGCCGAGGATGCAATGATTGGCATATCGTCATACGTCCGACCATGCAAGGTACGTCCAGTCCGATCCTTGCGAACGCCACCCCACTGCTTGAAAAAGAAATACACGTTCCTGGCCTGACATTGCCGATAGATGCCTTCAACCCAATCCGCCCGCATCGGTCGCGCATCCGGCCCTGATTCTCCCCCGACGATCACCCAATGGATGCCATCGAGCGGAAGATTGGGCAACGGAGCCAGCAAAGGCTCGCATGAGACAAATCTGACTTTCGCCGGAACATCCTTCAAATCATGCACGCGCTGGACTACCTGTTCGTTCTCGACACTCACACCTATCCACACGTTCTGTGGCCAGGGGAGCCGCTGCGCCATGCTGCGCAGCCTGGTGCTTCGCTTGGTGAGTATTTGAAATGTATGCTGCGGGCACGCGCACATGGTGTTAAAGACCTTGCCGATGAAGTCCTGCGGTACTGCGTCCTCGAAAAGATCACTCATCGAATTGACGAAGATAATAGAGGGCTTATTCCAACGCTTGGGTAACTCGATCAGGTCATGATGCAGCGTTGGCTTAAACGCATGCCTGTAGCGCTCCACTCCCATTGCGTACAGGCGCTTTGCCATTCGCTCCGCGTAGCAATGCTTGCACCCGGCGCTCACTTTCACACAGCCGGTGACGGGATTCCAGGTCTTCTCAGTCCACTCGATTTTCGATGCTGTTGCCATAACAGAGTCGCTCGACCGTTGGGCTCACTCTTTCAAGATATCCTGAGCGATTTTCACTGCGACTGTTCCACCCTTGATGTTGGACGCGCAGAAGCACAAATGATACAAGGGATTGTTCTTTGAATTGCGCAGTAACAGACCTTTAGCAACCTTCGGGAAAACGCTCTTTAGCCTCTCCTCAATGTACTTCACAATCGCCTGCTCGGATGCATCGCGCACGAGCCGATCCTCCTCGCCGAAGAGTGTCGTTTGCATTTCCTTGCGATAAAAACGATCGCGCCAGTCTGCCGTTCCGAAGATCACATCAAGCCGCCTTTGCCACGCTTCATCAATCACTCCGTCACGCGTGAGCGTATGCGCTACACCGATGCCGAGAGGAAACAGGTACCAAAGATCCACCCCGCCTGTTTTTGCGAGGGTATCGACGGTCTCCCATTCGACCTGCATACCAAACGGATCCAGGAAAACGACTGCTCGCTCTTTTTTCCAATCGCGATGCACACACCAGTTCTTTAGACCCACGTTCGCATCCGTCAGGTCGAACGTACAGCGATCGGCCATTGCCGGATATTGGGTATCGACTAACTTTCTTAGAGCCTCGATTCGCTTCTTTGAGTTCTCAATGAATAGATACCGGTGAAACGGACTTGCTAGTCCCAATGCGATCGTTGGACTTCCGTCGCGGTAACTCTCCCCATCTACATCGCTATACGTTTCTGCGAAAAGCGGCGTTGCCGCTTGTTCCTTTTTCTCTCGTGTTCCGGTACCCGCAAACGCGTCTACGTACCACGTTATGAAATATCTCGCCTTCGGGTTCCCGGAAAAGATCGTCCGGTAAGCCGCAAGATATTTGCCCAGGCAGGTCAGCTTACGTTCTGTCCACTCGCCACCGTAAGTGTCCATTACCATGCCTGTACCTTCTTGGTAGCATACGATCGGAACTGCGCCACTACGACGCCGAAGATTTCAAGGTCTTCCTTTGGTCGAATCATAGGATACGCCGGGTTGTGAGGCCGCAAGACAGGTTTTCCCTGTTCATAGCCCAGCTCTTTCAGCGTGAATTTGTTGTCGACTATCGCGACAACAAAATCACCCGTCTTTACATCTGCACCGCGCTCCACGACTGCGACATCACCCTCGAAGATCCCAGCATTTTTCATGGAATCCCCTTTGACGGATACGAGCACCGTGCGCGACGGTTTACGAATCAATACCTGGTCGATGCTAATTACGTCTCCGCCCGCATCGCTAACTGCGGTTGGCTGACCCGCGGCTACTCTCTCTGTTGCCATTGGTCGAGCCAAGAACTCCTCCGTTGGCGCAATTCGGTTGTCGCCCGTTCGCCGCAGAAATCCGCAATCCACTAGACGCTTTACAAGGTTCAACGCCGCATTCTTGGATCGGAATCCAAGCAAGCGGGCGATCTTCGCATAGCTCGGCAAAACACGATTTTCGGCATAGTAGTCGCGAAGCGCATTCAAGTAAGCCGGATCGTTATTTGGACGTGCCATGAAAAGCTATGTTAGTGTACGATCGTACACTTTGTCAAATGATTTGTGGATTGTGGGTGTACGACAGCCTTTCGATAGCATGGGTACTTTCTTGACCTGCGTGCCGCGTGCCCTCACAGATGACGAGGCAGGGTAAATTTGTTCTAGCCGCAGATTTCTTGAAAAGCAAACGAATCGTGCTCCTCAGGAAAGAGTATCTCTTTGTTTTGTCGGCAATTGAAGCAGCGCCGTAGAGCCAACACGAGGCTCAGTCCGGAGACTCCCGTAACCGATTGTTTTCACATAGAGACATGACGAGCACAAATTGACCCTGGATGACGAGGGTCTCATCCGAGAAGGAGGTGCTCTTATCTGGGCCCCGTAACGAGCGGGCATCTGGGCCGGTCGTTCTTTAAGTGCACCCCTTACCAACGGGTACGCAGAATACGACGCCGAAGGTCAAGCGACTTTGGGTGCGCTCTGGGCATAGGTAGACGCCAGCCACCGGTAGGACTGGAGCTTCGAGAAAGAGGGATCGGGAAGCGAGGTGTTGTCCACGCATCCGGAATTGGTACGGTAGGTACCGGGCTCGATCTCTTGAGCTGGCCCACCGTCGACTTCCCTCAGTCCGGGAGGCTACGGTTTATACCGACCACCTTTAACTTCAGGCTGACCCACTGGGCCCAGTCTCCGGTCCTCGTTAACAAAATGGCGCAAACCGCACTATACTCGGCGTTTCTGGCCTTGATGCGCTGGCGCTTAAGAGCAGAGGGAACAAGCCCATAAAATATATGCCTCCCGTCTGGATTGGCGGCGCCGACGACGCTGAGCTGTTTGAGCGACCTTGTTACCATGGAACATACATCGATTCGGAGCTTGTCAACGCACCTTCGGACAAGGTAATAGTAGTTGAAGCGGCGACGGTACATTCGCCATTGGCTACAGGATGTTTTCACAGCGTGACGCGCAGGCCTCGCATACCGATTGAACCAAGAGGAGACAACACGATGCCGAGGAAAAGTTGGGTAGGGCTTTCTATTGCGCTAGGCATATTTCTCACGATCGTTTTATCGATTGCTAAACAGCCTGCTGAAATGGTTAAAAATAGGCCGGCGGCCATAAGTGTAGGAGTAATACTCCCTCTTACCGGTCCAGTGGCGGGACCCGGGAAAAATGCTTTGCACGGCCTCGAATTAGCCATTTCCAATTTCAATGCGGGCTCTCCCGACCATACAGTCCGCCTCATGGTCGAGGATTCACAATCCGACCCTAAAGCAGGAGTGTCTGCCGCGAAGAAACTTATAGCTGTTGACCACGTGAGGATTATTATTGGCGACCTCATGAGTTCAGTTGCAATGGCTATTGCTCCAGTGACAGAAAAGAACAATGTTGTATTGTTTGCCCCAGGAGCATCGAACCCTAAATTTCCTGAGCTGGGTAATCACCTCTTTCGGAATTGGGCATCGGACGACTACGACGGCAAGGTAATGGCCGACTATCTGCTTAAGGAGTTTAAGCTGAAGAAAGGCGGAGTGGTTTATGTGAATAATGAGTACGGCCTTGGACTGGCCGAAGCCTTCAAGAATCGATATCAATCTGGCGGTGGCAATGTCCTTCTGTATGAAGGATATGATCAAGGAAGTGTCGACTTTCGACCCATCATAGGTAAGTTAAAAGCGATGCGAAACCTTGAGTTTGTCTATCTTCCGGGACAGCCCGTAGAAAATGGACACCTAGTGAAGCAGCTAGTGGAGGGTGGAGTTACCCTTGTTGTTAGTGCAAACCTATCTGTAGATTCGCCGGAGTTTTCGGCGATAGTAGGACAGTCCGCAAAGAACATTATCTTTACAACACCTGCGTACGATCCCGAAGCCTCTAATACCAAGGCGTTCCGTGAAAGTTACCAGCGTGCTTACAAGGCACTACCGGACGTAGTGGCCGGTCATGGATACGACGCCGGCAACATACTCATCCAAGCACTACGCACCTGCAACTTTGATCTTTCGGAAATACGAAATTGTCTTGCCGGCATCAAAGATTTCCCTGGGGTCACAGGAGAAACGACATTTTTGCCGAACGGCGACGTAAAAAAAGATGTGCTGGTGAAACAATTAGTAGGTCCGAATGATGCGAAGGTATTAAGAAAATATAGCGTGGAGCGTTGAGAGACTACTTATTCATGAAAGCAGCATATCCTTAACCCGCTGCTATCCTGGGGAACTCGATGGAACAGAAAATCGTCCGCTGGATTCATGTGTCCGACTGGCACGTTACAGACCCGCCGTCCAGGGATATTACCGAGATATTGGACGCCCTTATAAAGGATATTAAGGCGCGTGTGACCCCCAACAAAAAACCTAGACACGCGTTTAAGCCGGATTTCGTTGTACATAGCGGCGATCTTGCACGTTCCGGTCAGGAAACGGAGTATCGGCACGCGCTTGGCCACCTAACACAAGTCGTCGAAGCAGCAAACATTTCTCCTGATCAACTTTTTATTGTCCCGGGCAATCACGACGTCGACGACTCGCAGGCTTTATCAGCTTCTTCGCTTGAGTCTGCTCACGACGAAGCTTCTTATAAGGCAGCCGGTGAGGAATTTTACGAGAGCCACGCGCGGTGCGCGACCCTTTTAAAGCGGTTCACTCACTTTCAGGGCGTCTTGTCCAGCCTCATTCCGACGGATAATCTGCTTACACCGGAACGCGCGTATTATGTTTGTCGTTTTAGGGCGTCTTGCGGAGTGGAAGTCGGAATTGCCGGCCTCAATTCAGCTCTCATCTCTCGCAAAGACGATGAGAAAGCTAATCGCCGAATGGTCGTCGGACGATGGCAAGTTAGTGACTGTAAACGTGATACGAGGCAGCTAAACGAATGTGACCTCAGGATTGCGCTCCTCCATCACCCTTTCTCGCGACTTTCTGAATACGACGAAGAACAAACGCGTAACGAAATTGCCGGGTTCTTTCATTGCACTCTCAGGGGGCACCTGCACCGGAACGCTGCTAGGGTGGAGCTTAGCACGGAGCCTCCGCTCGTGACCATTGCTTCGGGGGCTGGCTACGAAGCAGCGGGATCCCCGAAAGGATATGTCTTGGTTGAACTAAATATGTCAAGGCCGCGCCTCACACTACATTTTCAGCGTTGGGTCGATAGTCTCAGGAAATTTGTGCCGGACACGGGCGCCTTAAAAAACGTAGGGGCCGATGGGACCTGGGGGACTCCTCTGCCGAGGGCAATGTTTGCAACCGATCACCCGGGAAGGACAGCGGGAGCTTTCACTCCCGCAACCGGACCAGAGCGGACGTCCGGTCGTCCGCCGATTAGCCTAAAAAATCGGCTAGGAGTTCCAATCCCCCCCGATCTGGGCTAGAACCACTTGACGTCTTTGCTGGATACGTCGATCGCGAGTCACACCGGGACATCGCCAGAAAAATTCATTATGAGTTGTCCTATAAGAAAACCCTGTCAAATAAATATCTATTTTGGCATGTAGACAGTCGACGCCTATACCACGACTTGCTCGCGCAGCCCGACTACACAATCGCACGCAACTCAGAAACAACCTTCTCACAATCCTTAAGCAACCTCGTTAAGACGATGCGAGCACGTTGGGGGAACACCACATATACATTTATCTGTCTCGGAGTTGGGGCTGGAATCAAGGAACGATGGCTTCTGCGAAAATTGCTTACTCTAAACGAGAAAGCGCGCATTTGCGTGCTTCTAGTAGATATAAACAGCCAAATGCTCCAATGGGCAGCGAGTGGGTTCAGAGAATTCTGCGACAGAGATAACTTTCAGCTAACGTACGTACATGCTGACTTTGACCGGTTACCCGTCATCGACAAGTTGCTACCCGATACGGACGGTCCGGTGGTGTTTCTATTACTTGGTGGTTTATTTGGTAACCAAGAGGAGACTTTGTTTCTCCAGTCCTGTAAGCGGCTAGCTAATGCTCACTCGTATCTCCTGATGGGTGTGCAGACTGTTGAAGCGCTTCACGAAAGCTCCCATGTAGAGGGTTATGATACAAGTGCTAATTTTCGATTCGTGGCAAGGACCGTGTCGCAATTTGACAAGAAGTTCAAGCTCAATAAACACAACCCGGCAGCGGCGGTGGCGCCTGACGCCCTGAGCGACGTGCCAGATACGGAAACTATAGTGGTCACCGCGAACAGTCCTGCTTTCGGCGCAACGCAACTCGCGTATTCCCGAAGATACAATAGAGACAAGCTGAGTGACTTTCTAGAAAGGACACAAATTCTACTGGTGCTCATGATGATGTTTCGCCCGCAAGGATTCGTAGGGCGCTATGGGTTTGGGCGGTGAGTTAGGAACGCGGTTGGGCCATTATTGATAATGGGTCCACCATGCAGATCACTTTTACGATTCGTTCTTGTTCCAGCACTTGATAGGCAAGTCGATCCTGCACACTTATCCTGCAGGAGTAGGCACCTGCCGGTCACCAACCAGTTTTTCGTAGGAAGGTGGGTTTTGAGACGGATTTTTTCTAAGAATATCCAATAATTCCTCGGCTCTGGGCCGCAACCCGGCGGCAGCTAGTGTCTTTGCGTCTTTTTGAGACTGCCTGGTGAAGATGATCTGCCATTTCACCAGTCGAGGG
Source organism: Pseudomonadota bacterium (assembly GCA_030859565.1). Taxonomy (NCBI): domain Bacteria; kingdom Pseudomonadati; phylum Pseudomonadota; species Pseudomonadota bacterium. The sequence continues at coordinate 3,581 of JALZJW010000024.1, read as the reverse complement.
CCTTTGCGCATTCTCGATGGGTATATTCAACCCCTCGCGAATGGACTCTCTCATGCCAGGGATGGACAATAGGTTCATAGTCTCCTGAATCGCGCGCCAGTCTTCCTCAGCTATAGAACGGCATTCGAGCGCTTGCCGGTGATGAGTATGGGAGTGTGCGTGGAAGCCGCTTCGTCTATCAAGCAATAGAGTTTCGACTTCGCCTCGCTGGCAGGGAGAGTCGTCATCGGCCATTCCTCAATAGGTTAAATTGAATCGTCTATATAGTACGCTTGACGTACGTTAGCTCAAACTGCCGGGCCGAACGAGAAACCTGGGGATTGGTAAGGATTACTTATCTATTTTATTCATTTGATCATGCTACGCTGTGAGGGCCTTTCAAAATCGTTTGATGGCGTCCACGCCCTAGTGGACGTGCATCTTCGATTCCCGAACTCGGCTATCATCGCCATCATTGGTCCAAATGGAGCAGGCAAGACCACCTTGCTCCACGTGTTGACCGGCTTCCTTCAACCAGATGCCGGTCGCTGCTTTTTCGGCGAGCAGGAAACCAGCCATCTACCCCCACACCGCATTGCCCGGTTGGGCGTTGCGCGCACCTTTCAGGATCTGCGCCTGATCCTTCAGGTCCCGGTACTGGAAAATGTTCTACTGGCCAGGCCCGCGCAACGCGGTGAGCGTTTATGGCGGGCACTGTCGCGTTTCGGCGTGGCGGCGGAAGAAAAACGAAACCGCGACGAGGCGCTGAGACTCCTGCGCTTCGTGGGTCTCGAAGCGAAGGCCTCCGATCTGGCGGGCGAGCTTTCCTACGGACAGCAGAAGCTCCTGACCCTCGCCTGCTGTCTGGCAACGGGGGCCAAAGTCCTGCTCCTCGATGAGCCCGTGGCCGGCGTACATCCGGAAATGGTGACTCATATACTGGAGTTATTGTCTCAGTTGGGCAGCACTGGAAAGCTTGTGATATTCATCGAGCACGATCTGATCGCGGTACGCCAGATCGCCGATCGCATCATCCTAATGGACGAAGGCAAGGTGATCGCCCAGGGGGCGCCCCAGGACGTGCTGGAGCGACCCGAGATCATGGAGGCCTACCTTGCCTGAAAGCTTCCAGAGCCTCTTAGAAGTGCAGGGCCTCGTCAGCGGCTATGGAAAGAAGCAGGTGCTCAATGGCGTAAATATCGAGGTCATGCCGAGGGAGATTGTGGCGCTGATCGGCCACAACGGTGCAGGTAAATCGACGCTGCTCAAGACCGTATTCGGTCTGCTTCCCGCCTGGAACGGACATATGACGCTTGACGGCAGACGCTTAAACTCACCCGTCCCACGCGAATTGCTGGGCTTAGGTGTTTGCTACGTCCCCCAGGGAAACCGCGTCTTCACCGATTTGACAGTACGGGAGAATCTGGAGCTAGGCGGCCTCACACTCCCGGGCAACGCGCGCTTGAATGACGGCATAGAGCAAGTCGTAACCCTGTTCCCCGGGCTTAAACCCCGTCTACGCCAACGGGCGGGAACCCTCTCCGGGGGTGAAAAGCAAATGCTAGCTCTCGCCAACGCGCTGATCCTCTCACCGCGTCTGCTCCTGCTGGACGAACCCTCCCTCGGCCTTGCGCCGCCGCTCGTAGCTGACGCTCTGAGCCATATACAGGAAATCAACCGGGCATCTGGCGTGACCGTCCTGATCGTCGAGCAGAAGGTACGCGAGGTCCTCAAGATCGCTCAGCGCGTTTACGTCCTACGCAACGGCCAAGTGTCTTTTTCAGGTTCGACAGATGAGCTTAGAGACGATGTGAGGCTGCGAGAAGTCTATCTGTGACACCCTGTGGCAAAGCAATCGAGTTCGCGCCCACTTAGCGCCTCGCCGCCTACCCACCTTCAAGCCTTCTGTCGGAGGGCCTTTTTGTCCGCGTCAAGCGAAAACCCTCGGATACGGATTTAGGGTTTTCCCTTGTCCGACTCGATTGAGAGGCGTAAACCTCTTGCGCGATGCGACCTATCGCGAGGAGGCGATTCACAATGTCACAACGTCTCTCCTTCCTGCTCCTAGGCACCCTGATCTCCTGGACGGTCCTGGGCCACCCCCGCTCCCCAACAGGCCGCCGAGCCCGGTGTCATCGGCGGTTTCTGCCTCGCCGTCGTCAAAGTGCTCGGCTGGCTCATTTTGGGGCTGGTCTTCTCCATCCTCGCCGAGTGGCTGGGCATGAGTGTCTTTTGGCCCGAGGAGGGCCCGCACCACAGCCGGCGGATGCTCGAGGCCGAGCTCGGATATCTCGCCGCGAGCGTCCCCCAGAGCCTCGTGAGCGCCGATCCCGCGGGCTTCGCCCGGCGCCTCGCCGATCTCTTCTACCACTATGGGTTCGAGGTGACGGGAATTGCACGTGGTGTCGAGCGACTGAATGCACCCGCCCAGCCGCAAGACTCCACCCGCTTGAAAATCTCTCGCATCCTCTACGCGCCGGCTGCCAGCTACCTCCTCGCCGCCATCACCATCACCCAAGTCTATGCGGTGCGCCTGGCGGTGCTGTGCTTGGCCACCCCGGTCTTCGCGCTGGCCGGAATCGTGGGCCTGACCGACGGGCTCATCGAGCGCGACCGGCGGCGCTTTGGCGGGGCGCGGGAAACCGGTTTTGTCTATCACCACGCGAAGCGGCTCGTCGCCCCGAGCGTCGCCGCGGCTTGGGTGCTGTATCTGGCGTGGCCTGCGAGCATCCATCCCAACCTCGTGATTTTGCCCGCGGCCGGGCTCTTTGGGATTTTCCTCGCGGTCTCCGCTGCGACCTTCAAGAAACATCTTTGAGTCAGGAGGAGGTTATGCGTCTACGAATCATCTGTCTCTTTATCCTGGTCGGGGTAGGTGCTGCGCACGCGGATCCCGCGGGCGAGCGCGAGCACTTGGCTCGCCTCGCTTATGAAATCGACGCCTTGAAAGCCTTGGCCGGTGCCGCCGAGGCCCAAGCGGGCTATCCGCAACGGATCCGCTTCCAGTACGCCTGGCTCAAACAGGATCTCGATCGGGTCCGGCACGGGATCCTGGAGCATCTCAACGCCCCCCAAGGCGAGCCGAGAAGCATCGCGCCGCTCGCCGGGGACTACCGGAGGTAGCCCATGGCCGAGTTTGCGCTCGGTGCGGGCTTCGAGGCCTCGACGCTCCTGACCCTCATCGCGAGCCTGGTCGCCGCCATTGCGATCCTCTGGGCCGCGTGGGTGGGTTTGGGGCAGTTCGAGTCCTGGGCAGGCAACGGCGTGCGCTTCCTCGATGCGATGTTCTACATCGCCCGCGGGCTCGTGCTGCTGCTCCTGCTGCTTTTCTTCATCCGTTAACCCAATAGGAGGATCACCCCATGACAACAATATCACCCCGCAATGGGCACGAGCTCGCCGCCCCGCGCTCCACCTTCGCGGACGATTTCTGGCGGGTCACACTGCTGGCGATGCTGATCTATAGCCTCTTCTGGATGGCGGGCCTCGCACTGGCCGATCTCCCCCCGGCGCCCGCGGCTCCGGGCGGCGCCTCGGGCTCCGACTTCATCGACTTCTTCCAGGGCTACGCGGGCCAGGCCATCACCACGATTATCCTCATC
>JALZJW010000023.1 GCA_030859565.1 Pseudomonadota bacterium | reverse complement strand
GCTCTACAGGTTGCGAGAGTGCGGCCATGAGGTGATCCAAGACCCGGCGGGTAACATTATCGTCAAGGTTTCGGGGCGCAACGAAGGCGCGATCGCCGTCACCGCGCACAAGGATGAAATCGGAGCGATCGTAAAAACGGTGCGTGCCGACGGGCGGGTCGAAATACGCCCATTGGGAGGGGCCTTCCCGTGGGTTTATGGGGAAGGCATCGTGGACTTACTCGGGGACGCCGCTGTGGTTAGCGGGGTGCTGTCGTTCGGCTCCCGTCATGTTTCGCACGAATCGCCGCAAAAGGCAAAACAAGATGAGGCCCCGTTGCGCTGGCAAGATGTCTGGGTCGAAACCAAATGCGGCGCGCGTGAACTGCGCGAGGCGGGCGTTCGGCCCGGGACGCGCATGGTGGTGGGCAAACACCGCAAACGGCCTTTCCGGATCAAGGACTATATCGCCAGTTATACCCTGGACAACAAGGCGTCGATCGCAATTCTGTTGGTACTGGCGGAGCAATTACGGGAGTGCGGGCGCGACATCTATCTGGTGGCCTCCGCTAAGGAAGAGGTCGGCGCGATGGGCGCGCTTTACTTCACGCAACGACAGCCGCTCGATGCGCTCATCGCACTTGAGATCTGTCCCTTGGCGCCAGAGTACCCGATCGAAGATGGGATCGCCCCGGTGTTACTCTCTCAAGATGGGTACGGACTCTACGACGAAGGCCTCAATAGGGATCTGCGGCAAGCCGCGGCAAGGAGCAACGTGCCGCTGCAGCTAGCCGCCATCAGCGGATTCGGTAGCGATGCGTCGCTCGCCATGAAATTCGGTCATATTGGACGCGCGGCTTGCCTAGGATTTCCGACGCAGAACACGCACGGATATGAGATCGCGCACCTGGGCGCGATGGCCAATTGCATCGAGGTGCTTGCCGCTTTTTGCGCGGGAACACCTTAGAGATTGTGCATAAATCTACTGCGCTCGGGATCTCGCATTCCGGCGGTGCTCGGAATCCTCATGTATTTCAATATACACTCCGGTTCCTGCGCGCCGGCGGAACGCGAGCTTCCTTCGCTCGCTGACGATTTCTTCACAATCTCTTAGATCGTCCCTTGCCGCGGGCGAGCACGGCATCACCGGTCTCGGGAGTCACGCGCGTCCATCACTCTTCGGGGCGGGGTTCGATACTACTGCGTTATACACATGAGTAGGCACGCACAGGATGTCCGGTTACGACCTTGACTTGTTTGTCATCGGCGCCGGTTCTGGAGGCATACGCGCGGCGCGCACCGCCGCCGAGCTCGGCGCGCGCGTTGCGATCGCCGAGCCACGCCAACTCGGAGGCACATGCGTTAATTTGGGTTGTGTTCCTAAGAAATTCCTGGTCTATGGAGCCCGCTATCGCGACGACCTGAGCGAAGCCCCCGCGTACGGCTGGAGCCTGCGAGAACCGGCTTTCGACTGGGGCCGGTTGATCGCCAATAAGGATGCGCAACTCGCTAGGCTACGGCAACACTATGAACGCCTGTTACGCGCAGCGGGCGTGACGATCATCCAAGGGCGCGCCCGATTGGTGGATGCGCATACCACCGCGGTCGATGAGTTGCGCTACAGCGCGCGTTTCCTTCTCATCGCGACCGGGAGCCGGCCGAAGCGCCCGGACATTCCCGGGCAGGTGCTTGCGGTTACCTCCGACGAAGCTTTCTCGCTCCCGCGCTTTCCCCAACGCATCGTGATTGTCGGCGGAGGTTACATTGCCGTCGAATTCGCGGGTATTTTCAATGGGATGGGGGCGCATACCACGCTCATTCATCGGCGGCCCCTGTTTCTGCGGGGCTTCGATGACGATGCGCGCGGTTTCTTGGCGGAGCAGATGCAAAAAAAGGGCGTTTCGTTCAGGTTTGATACCGAAGTAAGCGCACTCACGCGCATCCCGGGCGGTTCGCGTGTGTCTCTGAGCACCGGCGAGGACCTCGAAGCGGATCTTGTGATGTATGCAATCGGACGGGTCCCGCAGGTAAGCGGACTCGGTCTCGACGCCCTGGGCATCGCCAGGACCGAAAGCGGCGCAATCGTGGTAAACGATGAGTATCGATCCTCGGTTCCATCGGTTTATGCCGTCGGCGATGTCATTGATCGCGTACGATTAACGCCGCTAGCCATCGCCGAGGGCATGGCGGCGAGCCGTTGTCTCTTCGGAAACGCAGCGCACGGGGTCGATTACGACAATATCCCGACGGCCGTGTTCAGTCAGCCGGAGCTCGCCACCGTCGGCCTCACGGAGGCGAGCGCCCGCGCGCGTTTTGATAAGATCAAGGTCTATAAGACGCGGTTTACGCCCCTGAAATACACCCTCTCCGGGCGTGACGAGCGGGCTTTTCTGAAGCTCATCGTCGCGGCGCCGAGCGATCGGGTGGCCGGCGCCCATATGGTGGGGCCGGAGGCATCCGAAGTGATCCAAGGCATCGCCATCGCTCTCAAGGCCGGGGCCACCAAGGCGGTGTTCGATGCCACCTTGGGTATACACCCCACGCTGGCGGAGGAATTCGTGACCCTGCGCCGGTTGGAAGCATAGCTTGTGGATTCATTTTACAAAGTCATGTATAAATAACAACTTATCGGATAGAAGCACAGTGTTTCAAAAGCGTTTGCCCTGGAGCACTATGCAAATATTTTTATATCCAGGCGCGGATGGGCTTGCTTTCCTGCCGATAGCGGCTAAAATAGGCTGTGTTTAAAGACAGTCAGACGATATTACTATGGAAAAACTTACGTCACGTCAAGCCCAAATCCTTAAGATGATCCGTAGGTTTATGGACTCTAAAGGGTTTCCACCCACGCGCGCCGAGATCGCAGACAAGCTTGGTTTCCGCTCTCCTAATGCGGCCGAGGACCACCTCAGAGCGCTCGAGCGCAAAGGTGCGATCCGGCTTCTACCAGGGGCCTCTCGCGGCATACAGGTGTTAACCGAAGGGCCGGCCGGGATCCCGGTTGTGAGCCGGGTTACCGTGGGCGTCCCCCTCGTCGCCGAGGAAAACATCGAAAGCCACTACGCCATAGACCCGGACATATTCGATCCCGCGGCCGATTTCTTCCTGCGGGTGCGAGGGTTGAGCATGCGGGACGCCGGGATCCAGAACGGCGATCTCTTAGCCGTTCATGCCACATCCGAGGCCGCGAGCGGGCAGATCGTCGTGGCCCGTCTCGGAGAGGAGATTACCGTCAAACGCTTCCGCCGCCGCGGTAATCAGGTACGGCTTCTCCCCGAGAACCCGGAGTTCACGCCCATCGAGGTCGATATGCGCGAGGACTCCTTGGTCATCGAGGGGATCGTCGTCGGCGTCTTGAGAACGCACCTCGGCAGCATGGGGCGGGCGTAGATGGTGCCGGCTCGATGATGATCTCCTATCGAAGCGGCGCCCCTGGCGAAGGGCGCGAGGGCGTCCCGTGCTGCCGCTTGCCAATAAAGGATTACGCCCTGACCGCAGCCTGGGCAAGCATCGACGGTAGGACATCGCCGGATACCGGCCGGCTGATGATATATCCCTGAATATAGGAACAGTTTCGTCGCCGAAGGAATTCGACCTGTGCGTTGGTTTCGACGCCCTCGGCCACCACCGGGATTTTGAGATTCTCGGCCATGGCCAGTATAGCGGAAACGATGGCGGCGTCTTTCGGATCCACGGTGATATGACGAACGAAACTGGTATCAATCTTGAGCTTATCGACAGGCAGTTGCCTGAGGTAACTTAGTGACGAACGGCCGGTGCCGAAGTCGTCGAGAACCACTCGGATGCCCAACTCCTTAAGCGCCGGCAGGGTCTTGAAGATGGACTGTTCGGCGCGGAGTATTGAGGTCTCCGTGAGCTCGATTTCGACCGCTTCGGGAGGCAGTCCCGATTCGTGTAACGCGGATTGAAGCAGGCCCACAAGATCTTGGCGGATGAATTGCACGCCCGATACGTTGATGGCGACGGTCAATCCGTGATAACCGGCCGCCCGCCAAACGCCGGCTCGCTGACAAGCGCGGCGGATGATCCATTCTCCGATCGGGGTGATGAGACCGGTCTCTTCGGCTAACGGTATGAATCGTTCCGGCCCGATCAAGCCCTCGTGCGGATGATGCCATCGCAACAGCGCCTCGGCGACCACAATCCGTCCGCTCTTCAATTCCGCTTGCGGTTGATAGACCAATTCCAACTCGTTCCGCTCGACGGCTTTCCGTAATGCGTTTTCAAGCGCATGGCGCTTGACGGCCGCAACGTTCATGGCCTCGCGGTAGAATTGATAGGTATTCTTCCCTAGCTCTTTGGCATGGTACATCGCCATGTCGGCATTCTTGATCAGCGTATCGGCGTCCATGCCGTCATTCGGATAAATGGTGATCCCGATGCTGGCCCCGACATGTACCTCGGTATTGCCGTGAAGAAATGGTGTTTCCGCGGCCTTGAGCACGCGCTCGGCGACCGTCGCGGCTTCGATAGGAAGACTGATGCTCGGTAACAAGATAGTGAATTCGTCTCCGCCTAAACGCGCCACGGTCTGGCCCTCGGCCGGGTTCGGGAATTGCCGGCCGACGTAATCGTCCGCGCGCACGCAGTTTAGCAGCCGCCGGGAAAGCTCGCGCAGCACCACATCGCCGGCTTGATGACCAAGCATGTCGTTTACGCGTTTGAAGTCATCGAGGTCTAGAAACAATAACGCCAGCGATTGTTCGCAACGGCGCGCGTGGGCCAGGGCGTGTTTCAGGTATTCGCTGAACAAGCGCCGGTTCGGCAAGCGCGTGAGGCTATCGTGATACGCGAAGTAACGAATTTTCTCGCCCGATTGCTTCAAATCCCGGCCCACGTTGTTGATTAAACCCGCGAGCTCACCGAGTTCATCCTTGGTGCGAACATCAATCGCAACCGGTTGACTTCCTTGGCCAAGCTGTTCCGCGGCTTGTTTGAGCGCCTCCAACGGACGTGTTAGCAAGGCTCGCAGCACCATCGAACCAAGCACGATAAAGACCGCGATCGACGCTAATCCAAGCAGCATAGCCCGCGGGGCGAACGCCGGTAGCTTGGATTCGAGCGCCGCTAGGAGGGCCAGCGGCACGATTACTAAAGGCAACAGCGCCAGGAGGATTTTCGCTTGTAGCTTCAAGGGATTATTACCCAATGGTTTTGAAGAATATCGGCGCCTGGTTCACAAAACCTTACCGTGCGCCGACACCGGGGATAGGGACGGACATTTAGGCTGGCGGGCTATTATTAGATTGATCGAACACCACATTCTGGAATTTAGCTCACGCTTTTCGGCCGCGATCGCTGGGCGCCCCTGCGAATTGCGCCGCCCGATGTTCTGGTTTACCCTTTCCCGCGTGCTAGCGGAGAGGCAAGAGCGCTTTACGATCGGGGCGACAGACGCTCGATGCGTTCCTAAAGCGGGCTCTATAAAACCCACATCGCAAAAATTGTCGCTTGCCCGTTGAAACGAGCTTAGCCGGAGAGGTGTCCGAGCGGTCGAAGGAGCACGCCTGGAAAGTGTGTGTATGCCCAAAAGGTGTACCGTGGGTTCGAATCCCACCCTCTCCGCCAATCTTACTCTACCCGGAACTTTTGCAGACTGCATGATAGTGAGAGCATGGTGGCGCGTGCCGGTACCCCCGCGACGCGAGGTTGTGAACCCCGTCAGGCCCGAGAGGGAGCAGCGGCAGCAGCGGAGCGGGTGCTGGGGCGTGGCTGGCACGGGCCGCCACCCAAAAAAAGCTTGGCGCCCAGTTCAGGCAACGCACCCGTGTTGCGGCCGTATTACGGAGGCTAGCGGCGCCGTGAGAGGCATATGAGCTACCGGGTACTCGCGCGCAAATGGCGGCCGCGGCGATTCGAGGAGCTGGTCGGCCAGGAACATGTCGTGCGGGCGTTGACCAACGCCCTGAATTCGGGCCGCATCCACCACGCCTACCTTTTCACCGGGACGCGCGGCATCGGCAAAACCACGGTCGCGCGTATTCTGGCCAAGGCCCTCAACTGCGAAGCGGGCGTAAGCCCCCAGCCGTGCGGCGCCTGTACCTCCTGTACCGAGATCGATGAGGGGCGCTTTATCGATTTAATCGAAGTGGATGCCGCCTCGCGCACGCGCGTCGACGAGACCCGCGAATTGCTGGAAAACGTCCCCTACGCTCCCACGCGGGGACGCTTCAAGGTGTACCTCGTGGACGAGGTTCATATGTTTTCCAACCACAGCTTCAACGCGTTACTGAAGACACTTGAAGAGCCGCCGCCGCATGTGAAGTTTCTGCTGGCGACCACCGAGCCCAAGAAGCTGCCGGTCACGATCCTCTCCCGCTGCTTGCAATTCAACCTCAAACGCATCCCCCAGGAGATCCTGGAGCAACAGTTGGAGCGCATTCTGAAGGAGGAGAACGTGTCGAGTGACGCGGCTTCACGCCGGATGATTGCCGAGGCGGCCGATGGCAGCGTGCGCGATGCGCTGAGCTTGCTGGATCAGGCGATCGCTTACGGCGGCGGAAGCCTGCTCGCGGACGACATCGGCCGGATGTTAGGAACCGTCGATCGCCGGCAAGTAGTTAGCTTGTTGCAGACTCTCGCGAACCAAGATGCCCAGGGTTTATTGCGGCAGATTGATCAGTTGGCCGCCTTAACGCCCGATTTCGAACAGACCTTAGCAGAGGTGCTTGCAATATTGCACCGCATCGCGGTGAGTCAGATACTTCCGGATGCCGAGGCCAACGCGGATGACGAAGACCAAGCGGTGCGCGTGTTGGCAAGGCGCTTGACGCCCGAGGATTGCCAGCTATTCTACCAGACGGCGCTCATCGGCCGGCGCGACCTGGCGTTCACGCCCAACCCGAGGCGGGGTTTTGAGATGGTGATGCTGCGTATGCTCGCTTTCTCGCGCGAAGATGGCAGCGATGAGAAACCGCGCGCCGGAAGCGAAGCACTCGCTCCAGCGCCCGCGGAGACACCGATCGTAACAGCGCCGGCACCAGCAAGCGCGGCCGCCGGCGCCTGGCAACGATTAATCGATGAACTTGCCCTCTCCGGCTTGGTGAGAGAGCTCGCGATGCAGTGCGTACCGGCGGATGACCCGGGACCCGACCTGCACTTAGTCGCGCCTCCGGCGGCACGCCATCTGGTCAATGATAAAATCGAATCGAGATTAGCCGAGGCGCTGCAAAACCACTACGGGCGCGGTAGCCGCTTGAAAATATCCGTCGGCTCTCTCGCCGGGCGGGCGAGCCCGGCGGACCTCAAGGCGCAAGCGGCCCGCGAGCGGCGCGCGCAGGCGCAACAAGCGCTCGAAAACGATCCCAATGTCCAGGCCCTGCGAGAGGCCTTCGGCGCGGAGGTCGATCCGGCGACGATCAGGGCTAACTGACAGATTCGTTACGCTACGCCGATGAACCTGCTGTCACGGTGTATCCGGCTTAGGGGCGCGATACCGCGCCCCTGGAAACCCTTTGTAAAGATCCCCGCGGCATCGCCGGGGCTAACTATAAGGAGGCTCTAGATGAAAGGCGGTTTCGGTAATCTACTAAAACAAGCTCAGCAAATGCAGGAGGATTTCAAGCGCGCCCAAGAGGATCTCGCCAACGTCGAGATCACCGGGGAATCCGGCGGGGGCATGGTGAAAGTGGTCATGACCGGGCGCCATGACGTGCGCAGGGTCACGCTCGATCCGGCTTTGCTCAAAGAAGAAAAGGAGATGCTTGAGGATCTCTTGGCGGCCGCCGTCAACGACGCGAACCGGCGCGTGGAGCAAGCGAGCCAAGACAAACTGGCGGGTCTCACCGCCGGGATGGGCCTGCCTTCGGGTTTCAAGCTCCCTATGTAAATTCATCCGCGGAGTCGGCCGTTAACAATCTCGCGCTCAAATTTATAAATTGAAACGCTACAGTCCGCTCATCGACGAACTGATCCACTCCCTGCGCTGTCTTCCCGGGGTAGGTCCGCGATCCGCGCAGCGCATGGCGTTCCACCTGTTGGAGCGCAACCGGGAGGGAGCCCAACGCCTGGCCCGCGCGCTGCTCGAGGCCATGGCCGGCGTCAATCATTGCAACAGGTGCCGCAATCTCAGCGAGGTAGCGTTGTGCCCGATCTGCGTGAGCGAGAGGCGTGATCCGAGCGTGCTGTGCGTGGTCGAAAACCCAGCCGACGTGCAATCGATCGAACAAGCGGCGGCGTTTCAGGGCAAGTATTTCGTGCTCATGGGCCGCTTATCGCCGCTTGACGGCGTGGGTCCGGAGGCCATCGGGATCGATAAGTTAAAAAACCTACTCTGCAGCGGCGAGGTCGAGGAGGTGATCATCGCCACCGGCGCCACGGCCGAAGGCGAGGCCACGGCACACTATATCGGTGAGGTCGCGCGCGCGGTTGGGCTGCGCGCGACCCGCATAGCCCATGGCATCCCGGTAGGGGGTGAGTTGGAATACGTCGATAGCACCACCTTGTCACACGCGATCGCCTGCCGCCGCGATCTGTGAGCGCCCTATACGTGACGCCAGCGACCGGCAACCTCATCTGGATCGATCTGGAAATGACCGGGCTCGATACGCTTTGCGATCACATTATCGAGATCGCGACCGTCGTGACCGATGGCCAGTTGCAAATTTTAGGAGAAGGTCCCGCGCTTTCGATCTATCAGCCCCCGGAGGTGCTCGGCGCCATGGATGACTGGAACAAAAAACAGCACGCTAAATCGGGACTATCGGAACGGGTCCGGCAAAGCTCATGGACGGTCGCGGCCGCGGAGCGGATGAGCTTGGACTTTGTGCGGCAGTTTGTGGCGCCGTCGGCCTCGCCCATGTGCGGCAACAGCGTGTGCCAAGATCGGCGCTTCCTGCACCGGCTGATGCCTGAGCTCGAGCGTTTTTTTCATTACCGCAATCTCGATGTCAGTACCCTCAAGGAGCTCGCGCGGCGCTGGGCGCCCGAGCTCAAATCCTATGATAAAGACTCCAATCATAGAGCCCTGGAAGATGTCTTCGCCTCGATCGACGAGTTGGCATACTACCGCCAGCATCTGTTCAAGCTTTAATCGATGCGCGTACGCTCGTCGCTTCCCCTAGCGCTATACCGCGCCGAGTCCGTACGGGCCCTCGATCGCGAGGCGATCGAGGGCGGCGGGCTCGCGGGTTTGACCTTGATGAACCGTGCCGGCGCGGCGGCTTTCGAGGTTTTGCGTACCCGCTGGCCCGCGGCCCGCCGGATCCTTGTACTGTGTGGCCCCGGTAATAACGGCGGAGACGGTTATGTGTTGGCGCGCGAAGCGCGGCGCGCGGGCTTGACGGCCGCTATCCGGCAGGTTGGCGGCACGGCACTCAAAGGCGATGCGCGCGCCGCGGCCGAGACGGCCCTCGCGGCCGGCCTCGCGCCACAGCCGTTTGATGCTTCGTCTCTAGCCGGCCATGAGGTGTTGGTGGATGCGATGCTCGGTACCGGCCTCGATCGCGAGGTCCGCGATGAGTTTCGCTTAGCCATTGAGTCCGTTAATCAGTCACCGCGCCCACGCCTGTCGATCGACATCCCTTCCGGACTCAATGCCGATACGGGGGCGGTGATGGGGGCGGCGGTGTGCGCCGCAGCGACCGTCAGCTTCATCGGTCTCAAACAGGGTATGTTTACGCACGCGGGTCCGGAGCATTGCGGGGAGATCTATTACGATGATCTGAGCGTGCCGGGCGCGGTCTTTGAGCGCGTGCCGTGCTCCGCCCGCCGCTTGGAACTAGGGCCGCTGCAACACCTCATGCCCCAACGGCCGCGCGACGCCCATAAAGGACGGTTCGGCCACGTCCTGGTCGTCGGCGGAGAGCTCGGGTACGCGGGAGCCGCCCGCATGGCGGCCGAAGCGGCGTTACGGGTAGGCGCGGGACTGGTCAGCCTGGCGACGCGCGCGGCCCATGCCGCCACGCTGTGCGCGGCGCGCCCGGAGATCATGTGCCACCCGGTGGAAACGGCCTCCGAGATCAAGGGGCTTTTAGATCAAGCCACGGTCATCGCGTTGGGTCCCGGTCTCGGCCGCTCATCGTGGGCCGTCAATCTCCTCGCGCGTGTTATCGAGAGCGAGTTGCCTATGGTGGCGGACGCCGATGCCTTGAATCTCATCGCCCTGGAGCCCGTCGCCAAGAGTACTTGGACGCTCACACCGCATCCGGGAGAAGCAGCGCGTTTGCTGGGGATGACGGTGGCGGAGGTTCAAGCCGATCGCTTTCGGGCGGTTGCGGAGCTGCAGCGCCGTTACGGGGGCGTCGCTATCCTCAAGGGATGCGGTACGCTCATCTGTGGTCCGAACGGGGACATCAGCCTCTGCCCTTACGGTAATCCGGGCATGGCGAGCGGGGGGATGGGCGATGTGCTGACCGGGGTGATCGCGGGGCTGCTGGGGCAGGGTTTATCTTCCCTCGATGCGGCCGCGCTCGGCGCCTGTTTACACGCGCGCGCGGGCGATCGGGCGGCCGCATCGGGCCAGCGCGGGTTGCTGGCGAGCGATCTCTTTCCCCATCTCCGAGATCTTGCGAATCCGACGCTATCTGAGAGCTTGTGAAAAAATTTGCTGTGCTCGGGATCTCGCGTTCCGGCGGTGCTCGGAATTCTCATGTATTTCAGTATACACTCCGGTTCCTGCGCTCCGGCAGAAAGCCAGGGCCAGGGAATGGCCCTGTTTGGCGCGCCGAGGATGCAACGGACCTCCCATCGCTCGCGACGATTTTTTCACAACCTCTGAGTGCGACGTCTGGCAAGATACGCCCTAGTACGACCGTGTGAGGCTCAACTGGCGCTGTGGCGTTGGCACCGAAGCGGAGATGGACGCGCTCGCCGCGCGCTTCGCGCGGGCGATTGGCCGCGGGGCGGGCACGGTGTTCCTGAGCGGTGATCTCGGCGCCGGTAAGACCACCTTCGTTCGTGGTCTATTGAAGGCCCTGGGCTACCGCGGTTTAGTCAAGAGCCCGACCTACACCTTGGTGGAGACCTATTCGATTGGCGGGCGCTCCATCCATCATTTCGATCTATATCGCCTGGCGGGTTCAGACGAGCTCGAGGCTATCGGGGTACGCGACTTTGTCGACGGGCAGACGCTATGTCTTATCGAATGGCCGGAACGCGGTGCGGTGGGACTATTACAGCCCGACCTGCACTTGCGCATCGCGCTCGCCGGGGAGCAGCGTGAAATAGTTTGCGAGGCTTACAGCGAATGGGGGAACGCGGTCTTGAACCGGATGAGCAAGGGACAGGTCCAGAATTCGAGTGCCTGAAACCGACCGAAAGTATATTTATAATTCATGATGATAGTGTATATATCTAAATAATACTTGAAATTTCCGCTGTATCGCCCCAAAATTAAGAACTACCAATAAACCGGCGTCGCTCCCAATGCCACGTGGCCTATTTGCACTTCTCTTAAGCATTGCCGTCCCCTGCCACGCGGCCAGTATCAGCGGCCCACGCATGTGGGCGGCCCCCGATAATACGCGGGTGGTCTTCGATTTAAGCGCTCCGGTGAACTACCACCTTTTTACGCTGACCCATCCGCACCGCGTGGTGCTAGACATCGAAGGCGGGCGCTTCGTGAAACCCCCGCCGCCGTCGGATCCGGCGGATCGCTTCTTGAAATCGATTCGATACGCCGCGCACGGACGGAAACTGCGCTTGGTGTTGGACCTTAAGCAACGAACCGAGGTTAAGGGATTCGCGCTTGCCCCCCAGCGGCCCTACGGCCACCGGTTGGTCGTGGACCTCCTGGGCCGCGAGGCGGTGGCGCCGCAGGGGGCCCCGCTGACTTTCGAACCGCCGCGCTTAAGGAATGTCGTGATCGCCATCGATGCCGGTCACGGGGGCGAAGATCCGGGGGCGATAGGGAAGCGGGGTGCGCGCGAAAAGCAGGTGGTCTTGGCCATTGCCCGCAAGCTTGCCCACCGGGTCAACGCTGAACGCGGAATGCGCGCGGTGCTCATTCGCGATGGGGATTATTTCATAAGCCTTCGGAATCGCATTAAGCGCGCGCGCCAGCATAAGGCCGACCTATTTGTGTCGATCCACGCCGATGCGTTTCGCGATCCGCAGGCTAGCGGCTCGTCGGTCTATGTGCTTTCCAGGCACGGCGCCAGCAGCGAAGCGGCGCGCTGGCTCGCGGAGCGGGAGAACGCCTCCGATCTGGTCGGCGGGGTCAGTCTCGACGGCAAGGACGATCTCTTGCGGCAGGTGTTGCTCGATCTATCCCAGACCGCGGCCATCGACGCCAGCGTGAACGTCGGCGGCCGCGTTCTACAACGCCTGAATCGGCTTGGCAAGATACACCATCAGGGCGTTCAGCGGGCGGGCTTCGCCGTCTTGAAATCGCCCGATATCCCCTCCATTTTGGTGGAGACGGCCTTCATTACCAACTCGCTAGAAGAACGCAAACTCACGGATCCCCGCCATCAAGGGGCCCTGGCCGCAGCCATCTTGGATGGCATCCGGGCGTATTTCCTGGAGGCGGCTCCGCCCGGGACGCTGCTCGCCATGCACAAGGACACACTGAGCGACGCGAGCGCATCGACCCCGCGCGCCCTGCGTTAGCGCGATCAAGTCCGCGCGGCAGGCATAGCCGCATCAAAAACGGCGAACGCTAGCGCACGTACACGCGACACGCATCCCCGTATGGCGGGGCTTCACCTATACTATCGGCTATGCCGATCGCGCCTGGCCGGATTCGTTTATTGGCGGATGATCTCATCAATCAGATCGCCGCCGGGGAGATCATCGAGCGTCCCGCGTCGGTGGTCAAAGAGCTCATCGAAAATAGCCTCGACGCAGGGGCGAAGCGCATCGAGGTTGAGATCGAGGGCGGCGGAATATGCCTTATCCGGGTGCGTGACGACGGTTGCGGGATAGCACCCGAGGATCTCGCGCTCGCGCTCCGCCGCCATGCGACGAGCAAGCTCCAGCGTGCGGAAGATCTCTATGCGATTACCAGCCTCGGATTTCGCGGCGAGGCCTTGCCGAGTATCGGGACCGTCTCCAGGCTGACGCTGGCCTCGCGTACCGCGGGTTCGGACATTGGCTGGGCCCTCGAGATGGAAGGCGCCGCGCGCCCTTCGGATCCTCGTCCGATGGCCCATCCGCCCGGGACTTCGGTTACCGTGCGCGATCTCATGTTCAACACCCCTGCGCGGCGAAAATTCCTACGCCGCGAGCGCACCGAATTCCTGCACGTACACGAGTTGCTGAAGCGCATCGCTATAAGCCGCTACGCCGTGGCTTTTCGCCTGCTCAATAACGGCCGCGCCGTGCTCAATCTTCGCTCGACAGAACCACAAAGCGAGTCTCGGGTGCAAGACTTAGCGGGCGATCGTTTTATGGGGCGTGCGGCTTCCTTCGATCTGACAAGCGACGGGATCCGCGCCTGGGGTTGGGCGGCGCTCCCGCAAGCGGGAGATCCGAGTATTCAATACCTTTATGTGAACGGTCGAATCGTGCGTGATCGCATGGTTATCCATGCCATCCGCCGGGCGTATGAAGATACGCAGCCGTCCGGCGCGGAGCCGGCCTTTATCGTTTTCTTGGAGATGGAAGCGGGCGCGGTCGATGTCAATGTTCATCCCGCCAAGTACGAGGTCCGGTTTGGTCAATCTCGGCTAATCCATGACTTTGTCTATAGCGCAATGAAGCACGCTCTTACGGGTACAGCGAGCGAGCGGTCTCGCCTAAGTGAGAGCGCGGCGCATAGGCTCGCGCCGTTGCCTTGCACTCAGGTTAACCAGGCGCGTCCCACCTATGTGCAGGCTCAAAGTCCAGAGGCCGGCCCGGATTTTCTCGGCGCGCCGCTCGGACGCGCCATTGCACTCTTGGGTAGCCGCTATCTGCTTGCGGAAAATGCGCTGGGCTTGGTGGTCGTCGATGCCGAAGGCGCGCTGCGGCGCTTGATTGCCTCGCGCTTCCGATCGGCGCGCCCGGGCCACCCGGTTTGCTCCCAACCTTTGCTGATCCCGCAACCGGTCAGCGTGTCGCCCGCCGAGGCCGAGCGGGTCCTCGATCACACGGCCTTATTGGAGCGCTTGGGGTTGGAGGTTGATCGCGGAGGCCCCCGTACGATCATCGTGCGGCGCATCCCCGCGCTTTTACGCGGCTGCGACGGCGAGCGGTTGATCCGGGATATCGCGGGGATCCTGGCTAAGCCAGATGATCCCGAAGCGGCCCTAGAATGGGCGCTTTGCGACACGCTGGCGGCGCATGGCGCAACCCTGGCGCTCGCTTCGAGAACCCTCGGCCACTGGGACGGCTGGCTTCGTGAGATCGAGAGTCTGGGCCTGGGGCACCCCGGCGCGGCGCGCGGTCTGTGGCGGCAACTGACCGGTGAGGAATTGTCATCCTTGATTGCAGGCGGGCTGCGTCAACCCGGCAAACATCCGCTCGAGTAAGCGGGATGCCGGCGCCGCCCGCGATTTTTCTCATGGGCCCCACGGGTGTGGGAAAGACTACGCTGGCCGTCGATCTGGCCGCCGCGCTTCCATGCCGGTTAATCAGCGTCGATTCGGGAATGATCTACCGCGGTATGGACATCGGAACCGCAAAGCCCAGCCCGGAAGTTCTGGCCCGCGCACCGCATAGCCTCATCGATATCCGTGACCCCGGGGAAACTTATTCGGCGGCGGAGTTTCGTGCCGACGCGCTGCGCGAGCTGGACACGGTCTTTAAGGCGGGGCAGGTGCCCTTGCTGGTCGGAGGAACCGGTCTTTATTTTCGGGCGCTCGACGAGGGGATCTCGGCGCTCCCGAGCGCCGATACGGAGGTGCGCGCACGGATCGCCGCAGAGGCGTCCAAGCAAGGCTGGGGCGCTTTGCATGAGCAACTTGCGAAACTCGACCCGCGCGCCGCCGCGCGCATACACCCGCATGACGTGCAGCGCATTCAACGGGCTCTGGAAGTGTGCGAGGTGTCCGGCAAGACCATCACCGAGCTGCTACGGAACGATACACGGCAGCCGCTGCCATACCGGGCGCTCAAGCTGGTTGTGGCGCCCGGGGATCGAATGGTTTTGCACCGGCGTTTGCGGATCCGTTTCCAGCACATGCTAGATCACGGTCTCATCGATGAAGTCGAGGGCCTCTATTCGCGGGGGGATCTCACCGCGGCGTTACCGTCGATGCGGTCGGTGGGCTACCGCCAGGTGTGGCAATTCCTGGAGGGACAGTTTGACTATGAGACGATGATCGAGCGCGCCGTCACCGCGACGCGGCAGCTCGCAAAACGCCAATTGACGTGGTTGCGCGCGGAGCGATCCGCTCGCTGGTTCACGAGCGATGATCCCCGTCTGGGCCACAGCGTCGTGAACTTTCTCGGCCAGCACGCCGCCGCGGGATCATGCCCGCCCTAGGTGCGGACAGGGGGCGATCACACCGGCCGCGAGCACCGGAAATCAAGCGATCAGTCATTACATAACTTAACAATAATCTGTCGATGAAAATTAAGAATGCGCATTAAGTAGGGGCGCACGGAATTTCTCGTTGCTTGCGTAATCAGATAGACTACATCTTCGGAGGGTCCTGCGCGCGAGCGGAGCATTGGGAAGACGCGAGGTAGTACGGCGTTTTACTCGCGGGAAGGAAAAGCGTGATTTAAAGGATACGAATAAATTGAAGCAGGAGGGGTAGATAATGAGTAAAGGCCAGTCATTACAAGAGCCGTTCCTCAATACGTTGCGTAAAGAACATGTTCCTGTGTCCATCTATCTGGTCAATGGCATCAAACTCCAGGGGCAGATCGAGTCGTTCGATCAGTTTGTCGTGTTGCTGAAAAATTCCGTCAGCCAGATGGTATATAAACACGCTATCTCCACGATCGTACCGTCGAAACCGGTGCGGTTGCCGCGCGAGGACGAAGAGTCGCCGGAAGAATAACCAGTCCTTTACAGGTTTGTACCAACCCCGTTGTTCGAACGCCCCGGCAAAGGCGAGCGTGCGGTCCTAGTCCACTACACTGGTGGAACCCGCCGAGAGGACGAGACGCTAGACGAATTTAGAGATCTTGTTACCTCTGCAGGGGCTGCGTGCGCGGGCATCGTCTTGGTGGCGCGGGACGCCCCCAATGCGAAATATCTTCTCGCCGCCGGTAAGGCCGAGGAGTTGCGCGTCCTCGTCGCGGACACCTGCGCGGAGGTCGTAATCGTAAACCGCGCAGTGAGCGCCGCCCAAGAGCGTAATCTAGAACGCCTCTTGGGCTGCCGGGTCGTCGATCGTACCGATCTCATCCTCGATATCTTCGCCCAGCGCGCGCGCACCTTTGAGGGCAAGCTGCAAGTTGAACTGGCGCAACTTCAGCACCTCTCGACACGCCTGGTCCGGGGATGGAGTCACTTGGAACGCCAGCGCGGCGGAATCGGGCTGCGCGGACCCGGCGAAACCCAATTAGAATCCGATCGGCGCTGGGTGCGGCAGCGCATTAAGCGGCTTACCCGCCAGCTTGAGGAGATACGCCATCAACGCGAGTTGCAAGGCCGGGCGCGCCGCAAGGCCGCCGTGCCGACCGTACTCTTGGTCGGATACACCAATGCCGGTAAATCGACCTTATTTAACCGCCTGACCGGTGCTTCGGTTTACGCCGCGGATATCCTGTTCGCCACCTTGGATCCGACCTTGCGGCGCTTAGAGGCGCCCTTAGCCGGCACGGTGGTTCTCGGGGACAGCGTCGGTTTCATCAAAGACCTCCCGCATGAACTGGTGGCGGCGTTTCGCGCCACCTTGGAAGAGCTGCGGCACGCGGACTTGCTCATCCATGTGATCGATGCCAGTCTGCCTACCGTGCTCAGAGATGAACAGAGGCGGCAGGTAGCGCGGATCATAGGCGATCTCCATGCGGACACCGTGCCCCAGATCGAGGCATTCAACAAGATTGATCGCTGCCAGGCCGAGAGCGGCGCTTCCGCGCGTCGGCGCGAAGGCGATGGATCGATGCGGCGTGTGTGGATCTCCGCCGTCACCGGGGAAGGTCTGGGTACCCTCAAGCAAGCCATCGGCGAGCACTTAGCCGGGGACTGTTTGCGCGGATGGCTGCAACTGCCGGTTGCGGCGGCAAGACTGCGCGCGCGGCTCTATGCCGAAGGCGTTGTCCGCGGCGAACACGACGCACGCGAGCAGGGATGGCTGCTTGACATCGCAATGAGCCGGCGGCGCTTTGAAACCCTCTGTTGCGAGGATGGTGAGCCGGCGACGATAACTTGCGGCGGCATGCCGAGGCCCGTATGATACCCATCCACATGAGCGCGCGGAGTGACTAACGATGGCCTGGAATGAGCCGGGGGGCGGTAAGGACCGCGACCCGTGGGGTAATCGCAGACGCGAGGGCGGCCCGCCCGATCTCGATGAGGTGATCCGTAAGCTGCAAGCAAAGCTCAAAGGGCTATTCGGTGGCGGCACCGGGGGCGGAGGCGGTCCGGCCGGCGGCGCGCCGGCTCGGGGCACCTGGGCCGGCATTGCGCTTATCCTTGTGATCATCCTGGCTTGGAATATGACGTATGTGGTCAAGGCGCAGGAACAAGCCATCGTGCTTCGCTTTGGCGCTTATGTCGCGAGCCTGGCCCCGGGCTTGAGTGTCCGCTGGCCGAGACCCATCGAGCGTGTCGAGCTCGTCAATGTCGAGCAGACCCGTTCGATAGCTCACCACGCGTCGATTCTCACCAAAGATGAGAATATTATCGATGTCGAGTTTACGGTTTTTTACCGCGTGAAGGACGTAGAGGATTACGCGTTTAACGTCATCGGTCCCGATCGCACGGTCGAGCAGGCGACGGAGAGCACGATACGCTCGGTTATCGGCAAGAATAACATGGATTTCGTGCTCACCGCGGGACGCGGCGAGATAGCACACCAAATACAAGTCGGGATCCAAAGTCTACTGGATACTTATCAGGCGGGGATGATAGTCGCCAGCGTCAACATGCAAGCGGCGAAACCCCCCGAGGAGGTCAAGAGCGCCTTTGACGACGCTATCAAAGCACGCGAGGATGAACAACGTCAGATCAACGAAGCCGAGACCTATCGTAATGACATCATCCCCAAGGCGCGCGGCAGCGCAGCCCGCGCGTTGGCGGATTCGCACGCCTATAAGTCGAAGGTGATCGCCGAGGCCGAAGGCGACGCCAGCCGCTTCGTACAGCTCTTGGTGGAATACGATAAAGCGCCCCAGATCACCCGGGAGCGCTTATATCTCGACGCCATGGAATCGGTGCTCGCGAATGCGCCGAAGGTGTTATTGGATACCGAAGGCGGTAATAACCTCGTCTATTTACCGCTCGATAAACTATTCGAGCATCGAGCGCATTTAAATCCTCCCGCTGTGGTGACGGAATCGGGCGCGCTCCCGGAGCCCGAGCCTTTGGTCTCCGAACGGGATGAGCGGCGGATCCGCAGGACACGTTAATGCTTGGCGCTAAGATTATAGTATCGCTGGTACTGATCGCGATTATAGGTTGGTTCTCGCTTTTCACCGTGGACCAGCGGGAGTATGCGATTCTTTTCAGGTTCCAGGAAATACAGCGTTCGGATTACGAGCCCGGATTGCATTTCATGATCCCGGTGGTGAATACGGTGCTTAAATTCCCGAAGCGTTTGATGTATCTAGAATCGGAGCCGTTGCGGTTCCTTACCAAGGAGAAAAAAGACGTCATCGTCGATTCGTTCGTTAAGTGGAAGATCGAAGACGTGGAAACCTTCTATAAACGCACCCGGGGTGATGAGACCATCGCTCGCGAGCTCTTGTTTCAGCAAATAAACGATAGTCTGCGCGGGGAGTTCGGTAAGCGCACCGTGCAAGAAGTCGTGGCCGGTCATCGCGGCGACGTCACCAAAATCGTTACCGCAACCGTGCGCGAGAAGGGGTTTGGGCTCGGCGTGAGGGTGGTGGATGTGCGCACGAAGCGCATCAACCTTCCCGAAGAAGTGAGCAGCGCCGTGTATGACCGCATGCGCGCCGAGCGCCAGCGGGCCGCGCGCCAGCTTCGCTCCGAAGGGGCCGAGGCGGCGGAGCGCATTCGCGCCGCCGCGGACCGTGATCGCACGGTGATCTTGGCGGAGGCTTACCGCGAAGCGGAACAGACCCGCGGTGAGGGAGACGCTAAATCCGCCGAGACTTACGCCGGCGGCTATGGACGCAACGAAGAGTTTTATTCGTTTTACCGTAGCCTCAACGCCTACAAGAAAAGCTTCGGCAAGAACCAGGATATTTTATTGCTCGATCCGACGTCGGATTTCTTCAATTATTTTAAGAGCCCGGCAAGCCCATAAGCGCCGCTTTCGCCGTCCCCCTCCCGTGTCCCGCATCGGCGCCGGACCGTCCCGGGAGCTAAGGCACGGTTAACGCTGTGATGTGGCAAGAATTCGCGGTTGCCTTTGGCCTGATGCTGGTCCTCGAAGGCATCGCCCCTTTTTTGAACCCCGGCGCCTTTCGGCGCTTCATGGTGCAAGCGGCTCGCTTAGACGATGCGGCGCTACGCTTCGCGGGGCTGACCTGCATGCTGCTCGGCGTCTTGCTCCTTGTCGGGGTTCATTGATCCCATGGTGCTAGAGGACCGCTGGCTCCTGCCCGAGGGCGTAGATGAGGCATTACCTCCCCAAGCCGAGCACCTCGAGGCGTTACGCCGCAGGATCCTCGATCTCTTCCATAGCTGGGGTTACGACTTGGTCATTCCCCCGCTCATCGAATATTTGGAATCCCTGTTGACGGGGGCGGGGCATGATCTGGACCTCCAGACCTTTAAGCTTACCGATCAACTGACCGGCCGGCTCATGGGCGTGCGGGCCGACATGACCCCGCAGGTCGCGCGTATCGACGCCCATCGCTTGCGACGCGATGCGCCTACGCGCTTGTGCTATCTCGGACCCGTGCTGCATACCTTGCCGGATTCCTTCGCGGGATCACGTAATCCCTTTCAGATAGGAGCGGAGCTATATGGGCATCGCGGCTTAGAAAGCGATGTCGAGGTGATGTGCCTTATGCTCGACACCCTGACCGCGGCGGGCTTCGATTCGGTGCTCTTGGATCTTGGCCACATGGCCATTTTTCGCGGTCTCTCGCGGCAGGCCGCGCTTGATCGCGATCAGGAAAGCACCTTATTTGATGCCTTACAGCGCAAGGCTTGTCCGGAGATCAACCGTTATTTAAATGATTGGAGCATCGCCCCGCGGGCCGCCGGGTGGATGGCCGCGCTCCCCGCGCTTAACGGCGAGGAATCGATCTTGGCGCAGGCCCAAGAGGTCTTCGCCGGCGCCAGCCAGAGCGTCATCGAGGCGCTTGCCGAATTGCGGGAAATCGCGCGTCTCCTCGCAGCGCGCGCGCCCGCCGTCGAGCTGCATTTTGACCTCGCGGAACTGCGCGGTTATCACTACCATACCGGCGTGATGTTCGCGGCCTATGTCCCGGGTCAGGGCCAAGCCCTCGCGAAGGGTGGCAGGTACGACGATATCGGCCGCATCTTCGGCAGGGCGCGGCCGGCGACCGGCTTTAGCACCGATCTGAAACTGCTGGTTGGCTCGGGTGCCGCTGCCGGGGGGGCGCAAGACGCGGTGTTCGCGCCCTGGTCGGAAGATGTCCGCTTGGCCGCGGCCGTCGCGGAGCTAAGGCGAGGCGGCCGGCGCGTGGTCTACGCCTTGCCCGGCCAAGCCGGGGGCGCTCCTGAAGTGGGATGTAACAAAATGTTAAACTGTATAAACGGTCAGTGGCAGGTGACCGATGTCCCACAAGAGTAGGAAATAGCGGACTTTAGTCGTCATGGGGAAAAGGCTCGTAGTCATCGGCACGCAATGGGGCGATGAGGGCAAGGGCAAAATCGTCGATCTCCTCACCGAGCGCGTCGCTGCCGTCGCGCGCTTCCAGGGCGGTCATAACGCGGGGCACACCGTCGTCATCGGCGGGACCAAGACCATCTTGCACTTGATTCCATCAGGCATATTGCGTCCCGATGTCCAGTGCCTCATCGGTAACGGCGTGGTTGTCTCGCCCCAAGCGCTGCTCGAAGAGATCGCCCTGCTCGAGCAGGTGGGTATCGCGGCGCGCGCGCGTCTGAAAGTCAGCGAAGCGTGTCCCCTCATCCTTCCCTATCACGTCGAGCTCGACATCGCGCGCGAGAAAGCCCGGGGCAATGCGGCGCTCGGAACCACGGGACGGGGCATCGGGCCGGCCTATGAAGACAAAGTCGCGCGCCGCGCCGTGCGGATGGGGGACCTACGCCACCGCGAGCGGTTTGCGGTCAAGCTCGGGGAAGTTCTCGATTTTCATAATTTCGTACTCAAGCATTATTATCAATGCAAGCCGCTCGATTTCCAGGCGCTCCTCGATGAGCATCTGGGCTATGCCGAGGAGCTTATCCCGCTCACGGCCGATGTCACGGGGCTGCTGAACGATTATCAGCGCCGTGATGAAAACGTATTATTCGAAGGGGCGCAGGGTACGCTCCTCGACATCGACCACGGCACCTATCCCTACGTGACCTCTTCCAATACCACGGCCGGCGGTGCGGCCACGGGGACGGGCGTGGGTCCGCGCTGTTTCGATTACGTGCTCGGTATTACTAAAGCCTATACGACGCGCGTCGGGTCCGGCCCGTTTCCGACCGAGCTCGCCGATGAGATGGGCGAGTATCTAGCGCGCCGAGGCCACGAGTTCGGCGCCACTACCGGGCGCCGCCGCCGTTGCGGGTGGTTTGACGCCGTACCGCTGCGCCGATCGTGTCAGATCAACAGCATCTCCGGGCTATGTATCACCAAGCTCGATGTTCTCGACCGCTTAGACACGATTCGGGTGTGCGTGGGCTACAACTATGAAGGCGGGCTGCGGTCGACGCCGCCGACCGGCGCGGAGGCTTTCGCGCACTGCGAGCCCGTCTACGAGGATCTACCCGGCTGGCACGCATCGACGGAAGGGATCACCTCTTATTCCGAGCTGCCCGATTATGCTAAGGCTTATCTAGAGCGCTTAGCCGCGCTTACCGAGACCCCCATCGATATGATCTCGACCGGACCGGAGCGCTCGGCGACCATCGTGCTAAAAAAGTTGTTGGATTGATTTGCTAAAGAACCATGGTGCCGAGGAGAGGACTTGAACCTCCACGGGGGTTACCCCCCACAAGGACCTGAACCTTGCGCGTCTGCCAATTTCGCCACCTCGGCGAGGGAGTCGGCAATCTACCGAAGCCACAATGGGTAGTCAATGAGAAAGCAACGCATCGAAGATCCCCACGCGGAACGAGAGGCCGAGCGCTATGAAAAGCCGATCCCGAGCCGCGAGCTCATTTTACATTACCTCGGCGATTGCAGCGGGCCGAGGACGCATAAGCAGATCGCGCGCGATCTCGAGGTCGTCACGCCGGAGGGATTGCAGGCCCTGGCGCGGCGGCTCAAGGCTATGGAACGCGAAGGGCAAGTGATTCTCAACCGCCGGGAAGCCTACGGTCCGGTGGCCAAGTTGGACCTGCTGCCGGGGCGGGTGACGGCTCATCCCGATGGCTACGGCTTTCTGGTGCGCGAAGATGGCGGCGAAGACGTGTTCCTCTCCGGCCGGCAAATGCGCAGCTTGCTCCATGGCGATCGCGCCGTGGTACGCGTGGTCGCCAAGGATCGCCGCGGCCGCACCGAGGGCGCGCTCGTCGAAGTTTTGGAACGGGCCAACCAGCGCTTGGTCGGCCGCTTCTTCAGCGAGGGAGGCGTGGCTTTCGTCGCCCCCGACAATAAACGCTTCCATCAAGATATCTTGATCCCCGGCGATGCCGCGGCGGGCGCCCAGCACGGTCAGATCGTCATGGTCGATATCGTGCGGCAACCCGACTGGCGGCGTCAGCCAATCGGCCGGGTGAGCGATATTCTGGGCAATCACATGGCGCCCGGGATGGAGATCGACATCGCCATCCGCGCCTACGATCTGCCGCATACCTGGCCCGAGACAGTGCTCGCCGAGACGGCCGGTCTCGGCAAGGCGGTGCGCGCGCGGGACCGGGCCGGCCGGGCGGACTTGCGATCGCTGCCGCTGGTCACGATCGATGGAGAGGACGCGCGCGATTTCGATGATGCCGTCTATTGCGAGCGTACCGCGCACGGCTGGCGCCTGCTGGTCGCGATCGCCGATGTGTCGCACTACGTTGCACCAGGCTCGGCGCTCGATCTCGAGGCTCATCTTCGGGGCACGTCGGTTTATTTCCCCGACCGGGTGATCCCGATGTTGCCCGAGGCGCTGTCGAACGGTCTCTGCTCCCTTAATCCGGAGGTTGATCGTTTGTGCCTGGTATGCGAAATCGACGTCGGGGCGCGCGGGAGTGTTCAGTCCTATCAATTTCGCAAAGCGCTCATGCGCTCGGCCGCGCGTTTGACCTATCACGAGGTCAATGTCATCGCGGTCGAGCGTCGACGCGCGTCGCGAAATCGCTATCGAGCGTTGACACCGCATCTCGATGAGCTTTACGCACTCTACCGTCAGCTCCGCCGCCGGCGCGACGCACGCGGTGCTATCGATTTCGAATCCACGGAAACCAAGATCGTTTTCGACGCCGCGCGAAAAATAGAGCGCATTGTCCCCACGGTTCGTAACGATGCTCACCGCCTCATCGAAGAATGCATGATTGCCGCCAACGTCGCTGCGGCGGAGTTCCTCGCAGAGCGCGGGCTGCCGTGCCTGTACCGCATCCACGAACCGCCGGCGCGCGAAAAGCTCGATGATCTGCGCACCTTTCTCGGTGAGCTCGGGCTCAGCCTCGGTGGCGGAGCGCAACCCGAACCGCGCGATTACGCGGCGCTCCTCGCGGAAACCGCGGGGCGGCAGGATGCGCATTTGATTCAAACGCTGATGCTGAGGAGCTTGCGGCTGGCGGTTTATAGCCCGGTGAACGCCGGTCATTTCGGCCTCGCCCACAGCGCCTACACGCATTTTACCTCCCCCATCCGGCGCTATCCGGACCTCTTGGTTCACCGCGCGATTCACCACCTGCTGGCGAAAAAACCGGACACGGAGTTCCGTTATGGGGCAGAGCAGTTCAGAAGCCTCGGAGACCATTGCAGCCTGACCGAAAGGCGTGCCGACGAGGCGACGCGCGACGCGGTGGCGTGGCTCAAGTGTGAGTTCATGCAAGATAAGATCGGCGAAGTATACTCGGGCATTATCACGGCGGTGACCGGTTTCGGCTTCTTCGTGGAACTCAAGGACATCTACGTGGAAGGCTTGGTGCACGTCACCTCTTTAAAGAACGATTACTACCATCATGATCCGGTGCGTCATGAGCTTCGGGGCGAGCACGGTAAACGCAGTTACCGGATCGCGACGGAAGTATCGGTGCGCGTCGTACGCGTGGACCTCGATGGCCGGCGTATCGACTTCGATCTCGTGCCATGAAACGGGTATAACGCAAGCCGGGCGCCTAGCATGTCCAAACGAGGAGCGCGGGATGGGGCCGGGCGGGACCCCATCGTCTGCGGGATCCACGCGGTGCGCCGAGTCTTGGCGGACGCACCCGAGCACGCGCTCGAGCTATGGATCGAAGCCGGGCCGCCGAATCCGCGCCTGCGAGATCTCCTGGAACTCGCGGCCCAACAGGGGCTCGCCGTGCAGCGAGCGGCCTCGCGAACGCTCGATCGGCTAGCGGCAGGCGTTCGGCATCAGGGGGCGGTGTTACGCTGCCGTCATCCGCGGGCGCCGGGTGCGCGGGACCTAAAAACGTTGCTGGCCGAAGGCACGGCGCCGCCGCTACTGCTGGTGCTCGATGGGGTCCAAGATCCGCACAACCTGGGCGCGTGCCTGCGCACTGCCGATAGCGCCGGTGCCCATGCCGTGATCGTGCCGCTCCACCGGGCGGTGGGACTGACAGCGGCGGTGCAAAAGGTCGCCAGCGGAGCGGCGGCAACGGTGCCCTTGATTCAGGCCGGAAACCTCGCGGCAGCGCTCGCCGAGATGAAAGAGTTAGGCCTGCAGGTCATCGGGACGGCCGGGGAGGCCAGTGACAGCCTATTCGGTTTGGATTTGCGCGGACCGACGGCCTTGGTGGTCGGGGGGGAAGAAAAAGGCCTCCGGCGCTTAACCCGAGAGCGCTGCGATCGCCTCGTACACATTCCCATGGCCGGCGCGATCGAGAGCCTGAATGTTTCCGTCGCCGCCGGGATCTGCCTCTACGAAGCCGTTCGCCAGAGAACGGGGCTGCTATAATGCGTCCACCGAAGCGTCGCTCGGACCTGATCGAGAAGGTGCGGTGGGGTAGGCATCGTAGTGAAATTTAATTCGACTGGCCAAACTGAGGTCTATCACCCGATGACGAATCGGCAAGCTGTTTGAGGTACAATGAGATTGATGATTAAACTTCTCCTTTGGTCAAAAAACGCGTGGCACTTTCCGGAGGAGGGAAGTGCTTCTTCCACTCGAGAGCGCTCGACTCTACTGAACCGGAGCTTGTTGATGTGGAAGACCTTTAACGAACACATCCAGCGGCAGCAAAAAAACGGCGCTCCTCGTCTCTGCTTTTCGCTGCCGCTGATGTGATGCGATAGGCACTCAAAGCGTCATTGCAATCGCATCACAGAACTTATTCCGTCTGAGCCAGCCCATAGGGGGCGTGGTACCGCATGACGGTTTTCTGAGGAGTTACTGTATGGGAATGAAGTTATACGTTGGCAACATGGGTTACGGCATCCGCAGCAGTGATCTGGAACGGCTGTTCTCGGCTCATGGTACTGTACGTTCCGCCGAGGTGATCACGGATCGCAGCACCGGGCAGTCCAAAGGGTTCGGCTTTGTTGAGATGGGCAGCGACCAGGAAGCGAAGGCGGCCATCGCCGCCCTCAACGCTACGCAGATGGACGGCCGGACCGTAACGGTCAATGAGGCCCGCCCCAAGGAAGGCGGTGGTGGCCGTGGCCCGGGTGGCTACGGCGGAGGTGGGGGCGACAAACGCGGTGGCTATGGAGGCGGAGGACGCCGGTACTAGCAAGCGCCGATTCGCCGACAGTTCCTTTGGCGTAAGGGCCAGCGGTTTAGGTGTCCCACGAACAAAACCGTTGTATCAGGCAGTTCGTGTAGGGCAGAACCGTGAAGCGGGTTGCGCCGGAAGAATTCTGTGTAGACGATTATCACAGTCATGTAGCCTAATGGGGTTGAGCGCCACGAATCCCGGGGAAAATGGACTTCATTCCCCGGGTTCGCCGATGTGCGGCTAACCCAGGCTCATATAAGAGGAACTATCGAAGTTTCACTCGATCTCAAAGAGCAATCGACGACGATTAGCTCTAGAAAGGAGAGACCGAGGGAAACCGGGCTAACCCCGCAATCGACCGGAGCGTCCAACCTCTGTGCTGTTGGTTTCCCGTCGCCCTTCACGCTCCGGCGCCCGGTCATTGCGAACGTTATCGCACATTTCCGCACGGAGCCGGTTCTGGCTATAGATCTGGCCAGAATGCGATTTGAGATCGTCCTGGCCCCGGAAGCCAGAGGATCGCAAAAGGCTAAAGGCGAACGTCTGGGCGGCGGTAAAGGAGGCCCTCGAAACGCACTTACGGCACGAACCCACCCAAGACCAGCCGCAGCCGAGTTAAGCGGTTGCACGGGCTCGCCCGACCGCAGTACCGGCTCAGGGTCGAGGAGGTGCGTGTGTTTTACGATGTTGCAGGCTCGACCGTTGAGGTATTGGCGATCGTGCCCAAGCCGGAGGCAACCCATGGCTCGCTCAGTTCGGAAGTCCCAAGTGAAGGAAGTCCCTCTGTCCGAGGTCAAGAACGACCTGACTCGCTTTTTGCATGAAGCCGAGACATCACGCGCCACGGCAAACCGGCCGGGGTGCTCATCGGTTTTGCGACGGAGGACGACTGGTTTGATTACCGGCTTGAGAACGACCCGCGGTTCTTGCAGCGGATCGAGCAAGCACGCCAAAGCCTGCGCGCCGGCCGAGGCGTCAAATTGCGAGACGTGAAGTGATAGCGCACTTTAACCGCGCGGTCGAAAGCGACGCGCGGCAAGAGCGGCCGCGCGCGCTTCACGACGAGCGTTGGCCAGAGCTGAAGTCCGCGTGCAGTGCCAGGGAACACTCTTCGGCTGAACTGCAGGGGAACCAGCAGGAGCGCCATCTAATGATCGTATCGTGATAGACATGGCGACGCTGGAGATCGCCGGACAGTTGCTCCTAACCGAGCCGCGTGGCCGTGAGAACCAGGATCAGCCCGAGCGGTGGACGAATGCGGTTTTCCACGGAGCGGAACCAAGTCGAGAGTGTGTAACGCGTGAGCCGCTTCGCTACGCTATCTCCGCCGTATCGAAACGATTCGTCGATCGGCACCGAAGAAGGCGCGCGGTTACGAGTGCCGGCATGACACCACCGGCGCCGGTTTCGACGGGTACGACTTCAGTCACAGCAACGGCAGTCATTAACATATCTCCTGGGTTATAAATAAAGCTACGACGCGCCCCGATCGCGGCTTCGCGTAGTCACTCGCTCCGAGGTCTCCATGCCCGCCAATCTTACATCCGAGTACAAAGCCGCGGAGGTCGCGTTTCGGCAAGCCCGTGATCCACGGTAGCGCCTGGAATGGTTGCGAGAGATGCTGTGCACCATCCCCGAGCACAAGGGCACCGACCATCTGCAGGCTGACATCTACCCTGTGAGCGGATCCCGTACATTCCCTGTACGGAATGACGGTATATAATAATTGCGAGGACTTGACCTTGCCGGATCGATGAGCGCATTACGAGCTTTTTTGGCCCATGAACATTCTACTGACAGACAAACGAGCGCTCGTCTGCGGAAGCAGCAAAGGGATTGGCAATGCCATCGCGATCGAGTTGTCCCGTCTCGGGGCCAGCGTGACCCTCTTGGCGCGTGATCCCGAGCGGCTCAATGAGGTGAAAGCCGCGCTCGGCGCCGGTCAGAATCAGCACCATCATGTGCTGGTCGCGGATTTCAACCGGCCCGATGAGGTGAAAGCGGTGCTCGCAGGCTACCTATCTCAAACCGATCCCGTACATATTCTGGTGAATAATAGCGGCGGGCCTCCACCCGGCGCGGCCTATCAAACGGCGCCCGAGGCTTACCTCGCCGCATTTTCTCAGCACCTGCTGTGTAATCAAATCCTGGTGCAAGCGCTGCTGGAAGGCATGAAAGCCGCCGGCTATGGCCGCATCATTAATATCATCTCGACCTCGGTGAAACAACCGATTCCCGGTCTTGGAGTCTCCAACACCGTGCGCGGCGCGGTCGCTAGTTGGGCCAAGACTCTGGCCGGCGAGCTCGGTCCTTTCGGGATCACCGTCAATAATGTCTTGCCGGGTTCGACGCGGACCGGCCGTCTGAAGGCGATCCTGGAAACGAAAGCGCGCGAGCGCAACCAAGCGCCGGCCGAGATCGAGGCGGCGGAAATAGCGTCGATCCCGCTCCGGCGTTTCGCCGAACCGCACGAGATCGCCTCGGCGGTCGCGTTTCTGTGCTCGCCGGCCGCCGCTTACATTACCGGGATCAACCTGCCGGTCGACGGCGGCCGCACTCAGAGCTTGTGATGACGATGGAGCGCATCGCCGATTACATCGACGGCCGGCTCGAAGCGCCCCGCTCCGGCCGTTATATCGATAACATCGAACCCGCCACCGGGCAGGTCTACTCCCTGACCCCGGATTCCGATGCGGCCGATCTCGAACAGGCGATGACGGCTGCCGATCGCGCGTTTCCCGAGTGGTCGGCCTTGTCCGCCGAGGAACGCGCCCGGCTCTTGCTCGGCATCGCCGACCGTATCGAGGCGCAGACGGAGCCGCTCGCCCGGGCCGAGAGCATCGACACCGGCAAGCCGATCAGCCTGGCCAGGCAAGTTGATATTCCCCGCGCCGTAGCGAATATGCGGTTCTTCGCCCATGCCATCACCCAGTTTGCGAGTGAAGCCCACAGCATGGGCCCGCTCGCCATCAACTACACGCTACGGCAAGCTTTGGGCGTGGTGGCTTGCATCTCGCCCTGGAACCTGCCGCTTTATCTTTTGACCTGGAAGATCGCGCCGGCTCTCGCGAGCGGCAACTGTGTCATCGCTAAGCCGTCGGAAGTCACGCCAATGACAGCGTATTTGCTCGCGCGGATCTGTATCGACGCGGGCTTGCCGAGAGGCGTCTTGAATATCCTTCACGGCGCGGGCGCGCGCATCGGCCGCGCGCTAGTCGCGCACCCCAGGATCAAGGCGATTGCATTTACCGGCGGGACGCGGACCGGGGCGGAGATCGCGGGCATCGCGGCGCCCCAGTTCAAAAAACTCTCACTCGAGCTCGGGGGCAAGAACCCGACCTTGGTATTCGCCGATTGCGACTGGGATGCGACGCTCGCGACCACGGTGCGCGCCGCGTTCTTTAACCAGGGGCAGGTGTGTTTGTGCGGCTCGCGCATCTTCGTGGAGCGGCCGATCTATGAACGCTTCCGGAGCGATTTCCTGGCCCGGGTCGAAGCCTTGCAACCGGGCGATCCGCTCGATGAGAAGACTCAGCAAGGCGCACTCGTGTCCGAGTTGCACCTGCACAAGGTGCTTTCCGCGATAGAGCTCGGCCAGCAGGAAGGCGGCACGATCCTCGCCGGCGGTCACCGCGTGACGGTGCCGGGACGCTGCGCAGAGGGTTATTTCGTCAAGCCGACGGTATTCGAAGATTTGCCCTTTGATTGCCGCACCAATCAGGAGGAGATCTTCGGCCCGGTGGCCACCTTGATTCCGTTCGCGAGCGAAGCGCAAGTGCTAGAATACGCGAACAGCACCGAGTATGGTTTGGTGGCAACGGTTTGGAGCCGCGATGTGCAGCGCTGCCACCGCGTCGCCCAGCAGCTTGAGGCCGGCGTGGTGTGGATCAATACCTGGCTCGTGCGAGATCTGCGCACCCCTTTCGGCGGGATGAAACACTCCGGCGTCGGCCGTGAAGGGGGCGTGGAGGCCTTGCGCTTTTTTACCGAGGCCAAGAACGTGTGCATCAAGCTGTAAACGCCTCATCCCTTCGCGAGATCTAGGGGAGAAACTATATGCCGGAAATGCCTCATACCATCGTCTCGCGAAACGCCCCCGAGCCGGTTGGACCCTATCCTCATGCACGCCGCGTGGGAAGTCTGCTATTCCTCTCTGGCATCGGCCCTCGCCGGCGCGGGAACCCGGCCATCCCCGGCGTCACGCTCGATGCCAACGGAAATATCGTTGACTACGACATCGAGATCCAATGCCGTGCGGTGCTCGAGAATATCAGAACCGTGCTCGACGAGGCCGGCTCAAGCTGGGATCGCCTGGTCGATGTCACGGTGTTTCTGACCGATCTCAAACGTGATTTTGAGACCTATAATCGAGTGTACGCGCAGTATTTCACCGGCCACGGGCCTTGCCGCACTACCGTTGAGGTGAGCCGCCTGCCGACCCCGATCGCCATCGAGTTGAAATGCATCGCGACCATTGATTAGCTCTGCCGGAGACGCGCCATGCAACGACTTTCACCCCCGATTAATTTCCAGCGCTGGATCGACGCGCACCGCGAGATCTTTAAGCCTCCGGTTTGCAACAAGCAGGTGTTCGAGGAAGGCGGCTTCATCGTCATGGCCGTCGGCGGCCCCAATAACCGCAAGGACTACCACGTCGATGAAGGGCCGGAGTTCTTCTACCAGCTTGAGGGCGACATGCTGCTCAAAACCATCCAAGACGGCATGGTGGTCGATATCTGCATTCGCCAAGGCGATATCTTTCTGCTGCCGCCCAAGGTTCCCCATTCTCCGCAACGCTACGCCAACACCGTCGGCCTCGTCATCGAGCGTAAGCGCCTCCCCCACGAGCAAGACGGACTGCAGTGGTATTGCGACAACTGCCATGCGCTCCTATACGAAGAGTTCTTTCAGCTACGCAACATCGAAAAAGACTTCCCGCCCGTCTTCGAGCGCTTTTTTTCGAGCTACGAACACAGGACCTGCGCGCATTGCGGCGCGGTGATGGCGGCGCCCGGAAGGTGAAAATATTTCGCCTGGGGGCCCATGTATCCCGCAGGCGACCAAGGGGAGAGTTGCACTGCTCCCCTTTGGAAACCCCAATGCTAAGGTTCCCGCCGCAAGCGGCGGGTAACTAATGAGTGAACCGGTCCATGCTCAAGATCGACATCCATACGCATATCTTGCCTCCGCGTTGGCCCGATCTTAAAGAGCGCTACGGTTACGGAGGTTTTATACGGCTTGAGCATGCGCGTTGCGGGCATGCGCGCATGCTGAGGGACGGCGAAGTCTTTCGCGAGATCGGGGAGAATTGCTGGGACCCGGAGGCGCGGCTGCGCGAGTGCCAGGTCAGCGCGGTGGATGTGCAGGTGCTGTCCACGGTACCGGTGATGTTCAGTTACTGGGCGAAACCGGAGCATACCCTTGATCTTTGCCGCCTTCTCAACGATCACATCGCCGGTGTGGTCGCAGCCCACCCTAAGCGCTTCGTGGGCCTCGGGAGCGTGCCGCTGCAGGATCCCGACCTTGCCATCGAGGAGATGGAACGATGTGTCCGCGATCTGGGGCTGGCCGGGATCGGGATCGGTTCGCATGTCAATACTTGGAACCTGGATGATGCCTACCTGTTTCCAGTCTTCGAGGCGGCGCAAGCGCTCGGGGCCGCCGTGTTCGTGCATCCTTGGGATATGCTGGGTGCAGAGCGCATGCCCAAGTATTGGCTTCCCTGGCTGGTGGGCATGCCGGCCGAAACCTCGCTCGCGATCTGCTCCATGATCTTCGGCGGTGTCCTGGAAAGATTACCAGGCTTACGCGTGGCTTTCGCCCACGGCGGGGGCGCCTTTCCCGCGACCATTGGCCGCATCGAGCACGGCTACAAGGTGCGGCCCGATCTCTTTGCCGTGGACAATCCGCATAATCCCCGCGCCTACTTGTCCCGCATCTACCTGGATTCGCTGGTTCATGATCCGCGCATGTTGCGCTACTTGATCGACCTCATGGGAGCCGAGCGCATCGCACTGGGATCGGACTATCCGTTCCCGCTCGGCGAGGCCGAACCGGGAAAGCTCATCGATTCGGCCGGATTGGATGAACAGACGAACGCGCGTCTGCTGCACGGCACAGCACTCGAATGGCTCGATCTCGCCAAGGACAGGTTCGGTTGATGGACATGGGCATCACGCTGAGCGGCCAACGCTATAGGGTCAAACTCGATAGCCCGATCAGCCTCGCGATTCCGCTCGCTTTCGGCGGCGCGCAGCCGAGCTTCTTCGGCGCGCCTCGGGCGAGCGCGGCGCCGCTCGCAATCGGGGGCTTCGTGGGTGACACCACCCGGGGCGGGAGTTGCAACGTCGCCGAGTTGCGGCTCGTACCCCATTGCAACGGCACCCATACTGAATCGGTGGGCCATATCGTGCGTGAAGCGATGCCGATCGCCGTGTGTTTGACGCGAACGCTCATTCCGGCCCGCGTCATCACCGTCACTCCCTGTGCAGCCGATGCGACCCAAGATCGATATACACCCGCCACAGAGAGCGATGACTGGCTCATCACCCGCGACGCATTGGAATTCGCGCTGCGCGATCTCGAGAGCGATCAGATCGAAGCATTGGCCGTGCGTACCCTGCCCAACGATGAATCGAAAAAAAACCGGGGCTACGGGGACTCGTGCCGGCCGCCGTTTTTCTCCCTCGAGGCCATGCACACTCTCATCGACCGCGGCATCGAGCATGTGCTCGTAGACATTCCCTCACTCGACAAGATGCATGACAATGGGCGCTTGACCAATCATCACTTATTCTGGAACGTCCCCGCAGAGCGTCATGCGCTGACGGCTGACACCAAGATTTCCAAGACAATCACCGAGATGATCTTCGTACCCAACGAGGTACGCGACGGATGTTACCTGCTCGACCTCCAGGTACCCGCGTTTATGAGCGATGCCGCGCCGTCCAGGCCGGTGATCTATCCCTTGGAACCGGCATGAGGGTGGAAATCCACGCCCTTAATGAGGAGAAGGACATCGATCCAGCCCCGGCAAGAAAGCTCACCGAGCACGGCGGCTACTGCGGCGGAAGGAGGGGCTGAACGGACGCGGAAGAAGCTGCGAAGCCCTGGCCGGCGGGCACTATCCAACATCCAAGGGTGGGTGAGCCGCGCTGTTTGCGGCGTAACCCACCAACCCCTCGGCCGCAGGCCGACACATAAAAAAGTAAGGTGACATAGTGTAGTCGCCGTGTCTTGGTGCATCGGCATGCTTGCGCGGGCGCCCGCGCTACCGCTGTCCGGCACGCTTGTCCAGCACGAAACAAGATCTGACCCTACGTTTTTGCGAACCTGATAGATAGCTTACTTTCGAACCGTACAGTTGC
The DNA here is from genome assembly GCA_030859565.1 of Pseudomonadota bacterium. Taxonomy (NCBI): domain Bacteria; kingdom Pseudomonadati; phylum Pseudomonadota; species Pseudomonadota bacterium. The sequence continues at coordinate 4,815 of JALZJW010000023.1, read as the reverse complement.
ATGACACGAAGAGGGCCTGTGGCCGACATATTCATCAGCTATGCACGCGAGGACATCGAGCGGATCAAGCTTCCCGCTTTCGGCCTAGCTTCTCAGGGCCGGTCGGTATTTTGGGACCGGACGATTCCTCCCGGGAAAACCTGGCGTAACTGAATCGGTAAGGCCTTAGCTGAGGCACGCTGTGTGGTCGTTGCCTGGTCCGAGGCGTCGATTCACTCCGAATGGGTTTATGAGGAAGCGGAGGAGGGCAAAGAACGCAATATACTGGTCCCCGTCTTTCTCGGAAATGTCCGTCCTCCAATGGGTTTCCGGGCGACACAAGGCGCTACCCTGGTTGATTGGAACGGCGGGCTAGACGATCAAAGCTTCCAGCAACTCGCTAACGCCGTGGCCGATATCCTGGGCCCCGTCGAAACCGCACCTGAAAATAGCCTACAAAATATCTCGCCGCAGCCGGTCGTAAGTACACCTCCGGTCGTCTCTCCCAGAGGGAGACGGGATAAAGAGTGCGAGCCGGCTTGAACCTACCCAAAGTGGGCATTAACATGCCCAATATGGGCACGAAAGCGAACACCCGGATTTCAAGGTTCAACAGCGCACCAGTCTGGCCGATGCGCTATTTTCGACCATCCAGCAGCGGGTGCTGGCGTATTTGTTCGGCTAGCCGGAGCGCAGTTTCTTCGCCACCGAGATGATCAAGCTCGCCGGCGGCGGCTCCGGCGCGGTGCAGCGCGAGCTGGCGCGGCTGGCCGACAGCGGCTTGGTGACGGTCACGCCCGTAGGCACCCAGAAGCACTATCAGGCCAATCCGAAGTCACCGATCTTTTCCGAGCTTTGCGCCATCGCGCAAAAGACCGTGGGGCTGGCCGGGCCGTTGCGGGAGGCGCTCGCGCCGTTGGCGGAGGGAATCACGGCTGCCTTCGTGTTCGGCTCGGTAGCCAAGCACAGCGATACCGCCGCCAGCGACATTGACGTGCTCGTGCTCTCCGACAGCGTTGACTATGCGGATGTGTTTCCCGTGTTGCAATCGGCGGAAGCGAAGCTCGGGCGCACGGTGAATCCAACGGTCTACTCCCTGGCGAACTGGCGCAAGAAACGGAAGGAAGGCGATGCCTTTGTGGTGAAAGTGGCCGCGCAACCCAAGGTGTTCCTCATGGGTACGGAGGAAGACCTTGCCTGAGCAATCCAGGGAACTCGCGAATCTCACCCGCATCGGCAAGATTCTCGATAAGATAAGTCGTTACGTGCGTTAGGAGGGATTAGTCTTGGATTGCAGGCCCGGAGGCGGATGGTGACCCGCGAGCGGCTGGCGTGAAGGGCAGGGGCGCGCAAGCGAATGCGCCTATTCGGTTCTTCACGGAGACCCGCGAAGCCTTCGATGACGGATGGACGGGCGACGATGCGGTCTCTCCGCCGTTGCGGACCACCGTAACCGAAGAGCAGGCGCGCTCGATCATCTCATATAACCAATCTCCGGACGTGCCGTTCGAGCGCTCGATCAATCCATATCGCGGCTGCGAACATGGCTGCATCTACTGTTACGCGCGGCCGACGCATGCTTATCTCGATCTCTCGCCGGGGCTTGACTTCGAGAGCCGCTTGTTCGCAAAACCGAATGCCGCGGCGCTGTTGAGAAACGAATTGGCCAAGCCCGGCTACGTGTGCCGCCAGATCGCGCTTGGCACCAACACGGATCCCTATCAACCGATCGAACGCAGCTTCGGGATCACCCGGCAGATCATCGAGGTTTTGTGGGAGTCCCGCCATCCCCTGAGCATCGTGACCAAGTCGTCGTTGGTCGAGCGCGATCTCGACCTGCTGGCCCCGATGGCACGCGAGAACCTGGCCGAGGCGTATATTTCGATAACGACGCTGGATCGGGCCTTGGCGCGCCGCATGGAACCACGCGCCGGCGCACCGCAACGGCGCCTGGATACCGTCAAGCGCTTAAGCGCTGCCGGGATCCCGGCAGGGATCCTGTTTGCCCCGGTGATCCCGGCGCTGAACGATGCGGAAATGGAATCGATACTCGAAGCGGCCTCGAACGCCGGTGCGCGCTATGCCGGTTACGTCTTATTGCGTTTGCCGCGTGAGGTTAAGAATTTGTTCGAGGAGTGGCTGCAGGTCCACGAACCGCTGAAGGCCGCGCGCATCATGAACCGCGTGCGCGATATGCGCGGCGGTCAGGAGAACGATCCCCATTTCGGCACGCGCATGCGAGGCACAGGGATTTTCGCTGAAGTCATTCGCAACCGTTTCGACCTCGCCTGCAAGCGCCACGGGCTCACGCGCTCGGCGCGCGCATTGGATACCTCAAAATTTAATCCTCCGGGTGCGCTCGGTCCGCAGCTGACCCTGTTCTGATATGCGGTCAACATCGCGCGCGTGATCGCGGGCTAGGGCCCTAACCAGGCGCTGATCTTGGCGAGATCGGCTGCCGCTAAGGTACTGGAGGCGCGTTTGAGGCGCAAGGTGTCCAATAGATAATCGTAGCGCGCGCGGGAATAATCGCGGCGCGCCCGAAACAATTCGCGTTGTGCGGCAACGACATCCACCGTGGTCCGGGTGCCGACCTCGAAGCCCGCTTCGGTCGCCTCCACGAGGGTTTCATTGGAAACTACCGCTTGTTTAAGCGCATTGACGCCGCTGATTCCGGCCACGACGCCCAGGTAGGCGTCACGGGCCTGGCGTTGCACGGCGCGTTTTTGCCGTTCGACTTCCTCCAGCGCCTGAGTATAGCGGTGTTCGGCCTCGTGGGTGCGCGAGACGACGATTCCCCCTTCGAAGATCGGTACATTTAGCTCGACCCCAATCGCACTCGACTCGATATCGACATTCCCGAAGCGGCCGCCGGTCACCGCCGGTCCGTGGAAACCGACGATGTCTACGGTGGGCAGGTGCCCCGCCTGTTGGCGGCGGATCTCCTCATGCGCGGTCTGAGAGGCGAAATTCGCTGCGCTGATACGGAGGTTTTGCGCCAGGGCCTTCGCGGTCCATTGCTCGATGTCGGCGGGATCGGGAAGGATCAGCGGGATCTCTTTGGTTAAGGCATCGAGTTTCTGGTGGTAGGCGCCGGTGATTTCCCGCAAGGCATCATGGGCATTGTCAACCTGATTGAGCGCCAGGATTTCCTGCGCCACGGCCAGATCGTATCCGGCCTGGGCTTCCTGGACGTCGGTGATTGCGATGATCCCGACCTCGAAACGAAGTTTGGTCTGGTCCAATTGCCGTTGGAGGGCATTCTTTGCCGCACGGCTGAATACGAGCTCGTCTTGGGCGGCAAGCACATCAAAATAGCGCTCGCTCACCCGAACCCCAAGATCCTGGCGGGTTGCATCGACCTCGGCCGCGGCTTGCTGAATGCGGGTGCCGGCTTGACGCAATTGCACCCATCGATCATACCGAAACACGGGTTGGGTGAGACTGAGCGTGTACGCTTCGCCCGTGAACTGGAATTTCCCGGCGCCAAAATCGTCCGAGCCCGGCTCGGGGGTGACATCTTGAAAGTTCCGTGCGACCTCGGTCCTGAAGCGGAGCGAGGGCAGCAACTGGGCGCGCGCTTGCGGGTATTGCTCCAGCGTGGCTTGGCGGGAGGCTATAATTCCCAGCAACTCGGGATCTTTGGTCTCGGCGAGCTGGTACACATCGACGAGATTGTCGGCGGCCGCCAGCGGGCTCATGATGAGCGAAAAACCAGCCAGCACGAACGTAAGCCGGTTGATAGTCACGGACTTATTATTTCTTTCTAATGCAAATTGTCAATGTCGCCGGCCGGCGGTGCTTGCTTGCGGTGCAAGGCAGTCTCGTAGTTTCCCCAAAGGCGAGCGAGCATAAGGCAATACGATTAAGTCCCTATGAATCTTTATAACCTGCATGCTGCATTTCGTACAGAGTAATTGCCTGGAAGCCCTCGCAACGGAGCTCGCGGAGGTTCTCCGCACGCCGTTACCAGACGCTTTGATGTCCGATACGATTGTGGTTCAGCATCCCGGTATTGCGCAGTGGCTGTCGTTGCGGCTCGCATCGACGCTCGGGATTTCCGCCAACTTCCGTTTCCCGCTTCCCGCGCAGTTTATCTGGAATGTCTTTCGCGCCGTGTTGCCGGGGGTCCCGGAAGCGCCTCATCCGTTCGAGGGCGACCTGCTCACCTGGCGTCTGCTCGCGCTCCTGCAAGACCTCGAGCCAGCGGACCATTGGGCGGAGCTCCGCCGTTATATCGATCACCAGGGCGAGCGTGAGGCCTATGAGCTTGCCGGGCGCATCGCGCTCACCTTCGAGCGCTATCTGATGTACCGGCCGCGGTGGATCCGGGCCTGGGAGGGGGGCGAAGACCGGCACTGGCAAGCTCAACTCTGGCGCCGCCTGGCGCCCGTGGGCGCGAGACATTGGCTGCATATTCGGGATGAATTCATGGCCTTGCCCTTGAGGCGGCCGCTGGACGCATCGGTCTTGGCGCCACGCGTTTGCTTGTTTGGGTTGCGGACGCTCTCCCCGGCGTATTTCGAGGTCATGGCGCGGCTCGCGGCCGCGATCGACGTCCACTTTTTTTACCTCAATCCCTGCCGGCAATATTTTGGGGATGTCGTATCCTCCCTGAAAAGAGGCACGGGCGGGGTGGACGCGGGCAACGCCTTGATCGCGTCGCTGGCGCGCCAAGGGCGGGATGTGATCGATACGGTGCTCGCCTATGACCCGATCGATCAGGAGGTGTTCCTGGAACCACGCCCGGCGACGACCCTGGGCCGGATCCAGGCGGATCTCCTCGATCTCATCGACCGCGGTGCGCCGGGCGCGGCCGAGGCCGTCCCGCTCCCC
>JALZJW010000022.1 GCA_030859565.1 Pseudomonadota bacterium | reverse complement strand
TGTGCATGGCGTTCGCGCAACTCACCTATCGCGAGAGCTTGCGCGACATCGAAGCCTGCCTTCGAGCCCAGAGTGCCAAGCGCTATCATCTCGGCTTCCGCAGCAACGTTGCCCGCAATACACTGGCCAACGCGAATGCCACGCGGGACTGGCGCATGTACTGCGATTTTGCGCAGAGCCTGATTGGGATCGCGCGGCGGCTCTATGCCGACGAACCGCTCGGTGTCGACTTGAGGGATACGGTCTACGCGCTCGATTCGACGACCATCGACTTGTGTCTATCGGTATTCCCTTGGGCCCCATTCCGATCGACCAAGGCAGCGGTGAAGCTGCATACCCTGCTCGATCTGCGTGGCAACATCCCGTCGTTCATCTTCATCAGCGATGGCAAGCTGCACGACGTCAATATCCTCGACCAGCTGACACCCGAGGCGGGCGCCTTCTATGTGATGGACCGGGGCTACATCGACTTCGAGCGCTTGGCCCGCTTCAACGATGCAGGCAGCTTCTTCGTCACCCGCGCCAAGTCGAACTTCAAAGCACAACGTCGCTACTCCCACCCCGTGGACCGAATCACCGGACTTGTCTGCGACCAGACCGTGACGCTCAGTGGTTTCTATTCGCGCAAAGGCTTCGCGGCGCCGTTGCGTCGAATCAAGTTCAACGATCCCGAAACCGGCAAGCGGCTTGTTTTTCTCACCAACAATCTCGGGCTGCCAGCGCTCACCATCACGCAGCTTTACCGGATGCGCTGGCGCGTGGAGCTTTTCTTCAAATGGATCAAGCAGCATCTTCCGATCAAAGTCTTCTTCGGCACGAGCAAGAACGCCGTCAAGTCGCAGATCTGGATCGCCGTATCGGTCTATGTCCTCGTCGCCATCGTCAAAAAGCGACTCACTCTTTCGGCGAGCCTCTACGAAATGCTACAAATCCTCAGCTTGACCATGTTCGAACGAACTCCATTGGATCAATTGCTTACACTCACCGTAGCGCAACAAAATGCGCCCATGTTAGCCAACCAGTTGAGTTTGTTCGATTAACGTTGGGACACTAGTGAAATATTGCAATAATCCGATTTATCAGGTGAGGTGCGCATGGCAGACGAAACCATCACGCGGCAGGGGAGCGAGCGATACGCCAGAGCGCTGGCGACCGGGGAGCAGCTAAGACCGTCCGGCCGGGTGGGGCCATACACCCGGCATTTCGCCGTCATCAATCGAGCCGGCGAGGCCGTCGCGGGCGAAACGGTCGCCTGCGGGCTCGACGGGAGCTGTTGCTGATGGCCCTCAAAGCGGATCTCAGCGAGCGGGAATGCGCCAATGTCCTGCGGGCCCTGGCGGACGAGACGCGGCTGCGGATCCTGGAGTCCCTGCTCGTGCGCGAGAAGTGCGTAGGCGATTTGGTCGAGCAGATCGGCAAGCAGCAGCCGCACATGTCCCACCATCTGCGGATTCTGCGCGAGGCGGGCTTGATCGAGGGCATCCGCGAGGGCCAGCGGGTCTGCTACCGGATAGCTCCCGGCCTGCAATTGCGGCTCAAGACCTCCGTCACGAGGCCATTGACCTGGGGTGCTGCCGGATCAGCTTTCCGGTGGACTTCCTGGCGGCGCGCGTGCGGTCGGGCGAGGACCTTGGCATGGGGGGCTGAAATGAGCCACCCTTCTCCGAAGATCGGCCGGGTTTACCCGCAAGGAGGGATGTGAAGCGAATTCTGATGGTCGCGGTCGTACCTGCCGTCGTCGGCCTTTTCGGGTTCCCATCCTGGGCCGATACGCGTGCAAAACTGGTCGTCACCGGCTCCAGCACCGTCGCGCCGCTGATCGCCGAGATCGCCAAGCGTTTTGAGCAGCAGAACGTCGGGGTGCGGGTGGACGTGCAGACCGGCGGCTCTTCGCGCGGCATCGCGGACGCCAAGACCGGCGTCGCCGACATCGGCATGTCCTCGCGCAGCCTGAAGCCCGAGGAAGCCGCCGAACTGAAAGAGTGGGACCTGGCCAAAGACGGCATCTGTTTCCTCGTGCACAAAGACAATCCGGTGAGGGCGCTGACCAACGATCAGATCAAGGCCATTTACACCGGCGCTATCGACACCTGGAAGCAGGTCGGCGGCGCCGACCGTCCGCTGGTGGCGATCAACCGCGCCGATGGCCGCGCCGAGCTGGAGCAATTCTCGGCCTTCTTCAAGCTCAAGCCGGAGGAGATCAAGGTGGACCTGATCGCCGGCGAGAACCAGCAGGGGATCAAGCTGGTGGCCGGTAATCCCGACGCATTGGTTTACATGTCCGTCGGGGCCTCCGAATACGACACGGCTAGGGGCGTGCCGATCAAACTGCTGCCCATGAACGGCATCCAGGCGTCCTGCAAGACGGTCGCCGACGGCACGTTTCCGTTGTCGCGTTCCCTGGTGCTGGTGACGAAGCCGCGGCCGGGCAACCCTCTGGTGCGGCCGTTTCTGGATTTCGCGCTCTCGGCCGAGGTCAACGATCTGATCCTCGCGCTGTCGTTTGTCCCCGTCCGCTAGAGACGCGGTAATGGCCGCGGCCTTGCGGGCCGCGGCTTTCGTCTGCGGCGCTTTCGTGGTGCTGCTGGTGCTGTTCGTGCTGCGCGAGTCCTGGCCAGCCCTGCGGGAGATCGGTCTCAGCCGCTTCTTCACCGACGCGTCCTGGCATCCGCAGGGTGGCGCGGCGGCCGGTACTTTCGGTCTCGTGCCGATGATCACCGCGTCACTCGCGCTCACCGTAGGCGCGATGGCGCTCGCTGCGCCGCTGGGTCTGCTCTGTGCGCTGTTCTGCAGCGACTATGCGCCGCTCGGTCTGGCCACGGCATTCCGCCGGCTGCTGGAAGTGCTGGCGGGCATTCCGTCCGTGGTCTACGGTTTCTGGGGGCTGGTTGTGCTGGTGCCGCTGATCAACCGCTGGAAGCCGCCTGGCGCGAGCCTGCTTGCGGGGATCCTGGTGCTGGCGCTGATGATTCTGCCGACCATGGCGCTGCTCGCGCAATCCGCCATCGCGACGGTGCCCGCAGACTACCGGCGCGGCGCTGCGGCGCTTGGTCTCACGCGCGTGGGCACGCTTTGGGGCGTGGTGCTGCCGTGTGCCTCGCGCTTCACACTGGCCCAGACCCGCTTATTCCGTGCCCGGGGTATACAGGTGTTCTCGGCCTCCTCCACCCCCATGATGGTCTCGGCGGTGCGGTGGTGCGGTGTGATGCTATAGACGGTGGCCACCGTCGCCATGCGCTTGCGGTTGCGCTTCTCCCCTTGCGAGAGGCGCGTCTTGAGCTTGTGGCTCTCCCGCTCGGCCGCCTTGCGCGTCGCCTCGCGCAAGCCCTCCCGCCGCATGACGATGCCCTTGCCATCCAGGCTCATGATGAGGGGATCGGTGGTGTCCTCAGGGACTGTGATTTCGCGGCTCTGATAGAACGCTTCGAAGTCTTGAGCAACCGCCGCCACCATCTCCTCGGCTTGGCGCTTGGGTACATGCCCTCCGGTGGTCTTCGCTACGCTTGCGACCGTCTCGTCAAAAGAGCTCTTCGCCGCTTCCTCCGCCACCCGCCGGCGCAAGCCATGGGAATACTTATCCGGCGGCACGTTGAGATCGGCATCAAGTGGACACAAACCCCACTCACCAGGGGCGCCATACCCCAGCCGCTTGACCTCCACTTCGCCGAACAGACTCATCAACTCACGTTCACCTGCACGGCAATGCCGCCGTAGCACCCCATCGGCCCCTACCACCTCCAAGCGTCTCTCCTCGGTCTTTGCCCGTAGATCCAAATGCCCTTGCAGCAAACCCCTGAGCAGCTCGTTGCCCTCCTGCGCAATCGTCGCTTCCACTTGCCCGTGTTCCATCCGGCTCATCTCCTCCGACTGCAGTCGACTCACCAGAAAGTTGAACTGCTCACGCGCTGCGGTGAACTCTTCCAAACTCCGAATGACGGTGTATGCTTCTGCCAATGGGGGCCTCCTTTTGGGGTAGGTATGTTGGTTCGCAACCCATACCTACTACGGATCGCCCCCTCTTTCCATAGCTCATCGGCCCTAACCATTTGACAAAACTTAACAATCTCTCGTTCCAATCGATCTTCACCCTTTGACTTTGATCTGAGACAATCGGGCTGATGCGGGCATTATACATGCAGATTTTGCACGGCAAGGCCAGCGATGTCGCGGCCGGTATGCGTAGAGCCGCCACCTTGCGAGGGCTCTCTCGCAAAGCGCGCGAGGGGGTGGATGATTGCGCCGACTATCTGCTGAAATACCGCCACATGCTCCGCTACGATGAGTACCTGGCCCACGGGCTGCCCATTGCTACCGGCCGTCATCGAAGGCGCCTGCCGTCACCTCATCAAGGATCGAATGGACATCACCGGCGCGCGCTGGGGATTGGAAAGCGCCGAGGCTATCCTGAAATTACGCTCCCTGCGCTCAAGTGGCGACTTCGAGGCGTACTGGGAGTTCCATAAGACCCACGAGCTCAAGCGTAATCATACCTCTCGCTATCCCCTGCAGAAGGTTGCCTGACCACCCGTGAACGTCGTTCTAAAAGAGCCGCACCCAAAGTCAAAAGAGTAAGTACGGACACCCAATGACCGATGCCAATGAGATCGCGCAGGCGATGACGCCGCCGAGCCGCGCCCGCTGCCGAGCTTGGCGAAATGAATGCAGAAAGGTTCCTTGCTGAGAACGCTGACCCTGCTGTGTGTACTCCTGCTCGGGGCACTCCCGGCCAGCTTCGCGGAAGTCCCCGCGGCGACGCGCGTCGTGGTAGTGGGCGGTGGGCTGGCGGGGCTTACGACGGCCTACGAGCTACAAAAGCGTGGCATCGTGGCACAAGTCATCGAGGCCAGCGATGTCTTCGGCGGCCGCGTGGCGACGGCGCGCTATCCCGGCGGCCTGCAGGCCGAATACGGATTGCAGGAGATGTGGGGGGACAATCCGGCGCTCGGGATGGCGCGCGAGCTGGGGATTGCGCTCGACGAAGAGAGCGGCGAGCCGTTCTCCAGCGTCATCATCGACGGCAAGCTGCACGCTTTCGTTCAGGACACCGCTGAGCAGTACTTCGCGACGTTTCTTTCGGACGACGAGCAGGCGACGCTCACGACGTGGCTCGGGAAGGCCTCGGCGCTGAGAAAAACGGCGCTCGCCAAAGGTCTGGCAGATGGCGCGGTACGGGCGCTCCAGGGCATATCGTTCGCGGAATGGATCGAGCGGGAGAAGCTTCCCCACAATGCCGCCGAGTTCGTGCGATTGACGATCGAATGCGAGCTGGCGGCGCCCTGGGATCGATTCAGCGCGCTGGCCGGGCTACTGGAATTCGGGATCTTTCTCGAGGGTGGCCAGAAGCATTATCACGTCCGCGGCGGCAATATCCGGTTGATCGAGGCGCTTGCCGCCGCCCTCAAGGGTCCGAAGCTCCTATCCGCCCGCGTCGTGCGTGTGGTGCGCGACGGAACCGGAGACGCCGGACGGCGCGCACGGGTCTACTATCAGCACGCCGGGCGCATCGAGACGGTCGAAGCGGAAGCGGTGGTGCTCGCCGTCCCTTTCACACGGGTGCATTCGATCAGCCTGACGCCGGAGTTGTCGCGCGCCAAACGCGAGGCCATTGCATCGTTGGACCTCGGCCAATACGTGGTCGCACACCTGATCGTCGATCGCACCGCCGAAGACCTCTGGCGCATCAACGGTGAAACACCGCTGCCGGTATTGAGCGACGGCACGCTGGGTGTGATCTACGGGACCCAAGGCGAGGGCGAACCCAATGCCAAGACCGATGTTTTCTCGCTCCTCATCCACGGCCTTGCCGCGCGCCGACTCCACATGAAACCACACGATGAAGCCGTCGCGGAAATGACCGCCGCGCTCTCCAAGCTCTGGCCAGGCTTCAAATCGCACGTGCGCGAGACCTATCTCTACAGCCATCACCCCGCGGCGGTCGCGGTGTGGCCGCCCGGCCGCTCGCCGCTCGATGCAAAAGCGCAGGCGCTGTTCGAACCCGAGGACGGCCTTTATTTCGCCGGCGACTGGTTGGTGAGCGCCCACTCCGACGGCGCGGTGGTGAGCGGCCGGCGCGCGGCGAAGCGCATTGTCAAAGACCTCGCCAACCGTAAGTAGAGGTCTTAGTGTGACCTTCCCCGAAAACCTAAGGGCGCTCACTGGACCACCTGTGGTTTGTTTTCAATCCTGCGGCCTATAGGGCGTGGATCGCCGGACTCCGGTCATTCCAAGGACCGAGCGCGTCCGGGGCGCCCAGCAGGGCCAGTCTCCGGCCCTAGCGTTCCATCCTCAGGGCGCCTAGCAGGGCAATTCCCTGGCCCTAGCCGCTTCGCGTAGCGATGTATGCATCCGGCGCTAAATTTCGCGCAAACCGCGTGTCTTTTCTGTCCACTATATTTTCGATACTGCCGCCATAATCAAAGTCGCTTTAGGGCTTCGGCCCACTCCTCCAAGATATTCGCGGGTTAGGACGAATGAAAGATATGTCTGATTGTTGGGCGGCTTGCCTAGGAGGGTGTAGCGATAAAGTAAGTCGCGAGCACTTGGTATCGAAGGCTCTATTTCCATCGAATGAAATCGAGGTTCACGGCTTCAACTGGTGTAAGGACGCGCCAAAGCGCGTTGGCATCGGGTCGATCACATCAAAAATACTTTGCACAACTCACAATAGTGGATTCTCCGAGCTTGACAGCGCAGCTGCCATGGCTTTTGACGCTTTTCGTGAATGCAGGCGAATTTCGAATGTTCGAGAGAATCTTGTCGGCGCCCGATTCAAGGTAGAACGCTTCGTCATTGACGCGCTAAAGCTGGAGCGTTGGTTCCTGAAAACATTGATCAACTTGTCTCGACATAGTGGGCTGCACATTGGACCATCTGGGGAAGCTCCTGGTTGTCCATCCGACGACCTGGTGAACATCTGTTTTGGGAAACGCCAATTTCAAGGACGTGCTGGAATGTACGTTGCCGCAAACCAAGGCATGGTCATCAATTCGATCGATAGGGTCGCGTTTACTCCTCTCACAAAGGATGACCTGCGCATTCTGGGCGGCTTCTTTGAGTTCCGAGGGTTTCGTTTCTTCCTTGCACTTCATCCGGAAGGATTGAGCGTGCCCGTGGCCTCAATCCCGGGGATAGAAGAAGGTTGGCCTAATGCCAATTTGTTGTGGCGGTTTCAGAAGTTCAAGGCAAAGGTGGCGCCGTCCGTTGTTATTGAGTTTCGCTGGTAATGCTTGCGACTCGAACGAATTTACCAATTGGTTGAGAAAGCAGGGCTTGGCTCGACTTGTGGTCTTTGGACCATTCGTTAAAACCTTCGGAACCCTAACCGTTACCGGGGGCGAGGTGATGGGACTTGTGACCGCTCGCGCGATTGAAATGGGAGCGGTACCTCGCGAGCGTCGGACACTTTCGCGCGGGAAGGCCAGAGATCTAACATGAAAGAGACTGGGTTTGCTCTGGGACTTGGGTTTGACTTCGATGCTCGGTGTTTGCGGCGCCTAATGCGCGGCTTCCGCGGACAAGGCTTTAGCGGCTGCGCCCCGTTACGCATTAGTGAATAAGTGAGGCTTACAAATGAGGCTTACAGAGGAGCAACGCGACCTCCGATGGCAGATAGAGGTAGTCTGCTACCGGTGTCTTCACGCTATTGAATACCTCAAGAGCGTTAGCCGAAGAGGCGACGACGACTTCTGGAAATTTACGGAAAATTGCTACGCTGAGGTGGCGTGCTTGCTCTGGTGTCATGTATTCAATAGTCGAAACAAGGACCCCGTGCACTATTGGAAGCTGTTCGGGGAAGGTCGTCTGTCTGGACTGGGGGTACCGTTCGTATATGCCACCGTACAACAACGCCTGTGGTCGGCCGCCAAATTGGATAAAGGTAGCTACGAACAGTTTCGAAAAGGAGTAGTAGATTTCCGGAACTGCTATGTATCCCATCGCGAATACACGTGCGAATCAGTAGCGTTTCCGTGCCTCGACAAGGTAAAGGCGATGTGCCTAGAAATGCGCAACCTCTTGGAGGAGACCGTCCAAGCAGAGACGGCGGCAAACCCTGATGATCCAGACTTGAAAGAACTGTTGGAGTACTACGCTCACCATCAAAATGAGGCAGATTTTCGGAAATGCCGGGAGGAGACTCGGCTCCATGGCCCAGGTACTGCCTAACCAGTAAGGATTGAGATGACCATGGATGGTCAATCCAATGTTCAAGAAGCCCGTGGTTGGGGCTAGTGCTCTTTAAAATAAGGGTATTACTTCAAAGCCGGCGGAAAGTGGCTTTGTCAGCGAAGCGCTTAAGGAGCCACGCTCGGATATTTTCACAATGGCAGCTCTCCCTGCGCAGCGATGACGTGCCCCGTGATATTAGCGCCTAACCGCAGCCGGCCCCTAGGCCTTGCCTCGCGCCGTTGCCCCGTCATGCGCTCAATCTTGGCATAGAATCGTTCATTGCCCAAAGGTTGGTTTTGGTTCAGCGTAAGCCGTAGGTCACGGAGGGTCTCCAGATCGATAGCGGGTCGGAACCGGTAAGCTACGCGGCGCGCGTGGTCGGCCGCGCCCAATGCCAGGTAGACCGGATGAGGGCTGAGCCGCGGTGAGAACTGTCCGAGGGCGTTAGCCCGGTAGCTGGTCCAACGGTAGTGCGCATGCAGGGGTCTCCGCCTGGGTCAGCTAGAACTTGTAGCGGCTGTCCCACATGCCCGTACGCCGGTACTGCCGGTTGATATACTGCACGTAGCGCCGTCCCAACGAAATACAAGCTTGGGTACCGTCGCGGCTTTCTCGTCTCAGGATCGGTCATGCCTTCTTGCACCAACACCAGCTTGGCCCCCAAGATATTGCGCGGGAGGGATGAGATCGCTGCAGGTGACGACCAGATCGTAGGGGTCGTTCGTAGTAGGACGTGAAAAACCTCGAATTGTGGCAACTGCCGCGCGACCCGATGCACCATCCGCGTCTGGTTTATCGATCTACAAATGTATAATGCCCGCATCAGCCCGATTGTCTCAGATCTAAAGTCTAAAGAGTAAGTACGGACACCCAATGACGGATGCCAATGAGATCGCGCGGGCGATGGCGCCGCCGAGCCGCGGGCAGCGCGTGCTCATGCCGCTCTTGTCGCTCGCCCTGTTTTTGGCCGCGAGCTCGGCCATCTATCACCTTCTGCAAGAGCTGAATGTCGACCGCATGCTTGCCGAGGTGCGGCAGCTTTCCTCCGGGCAATTGGGGCTCGCATTGTTACTGACAGCTGCGAGCTACACGGTGCTCATCGGCTATGACTGGTCGGCGCTCCGCTACATCGGGCAGGCGGTGGCCTTTCGCACCGTGGCCTTCGCGGCTTTCTGCGGTTGCGCGATTGCCAATACCGTGGGCGTCAACATCGTCTCGGGCGGCTCGGTGCGTTACCGCATATATGTTCCGGCCGGCCTCGGCGCCTTGGATGTGGCCCAGGTTACAGTCTTTGGCATGGTCGCCTACGGGATCGGAAACTTCGTCCTGGGGGCGGCCGCGTTGACCCTGCACGCGGATCTCATCGGCCGCTTTCTACCCGTTCCGCCTGGGCTATTGCACGGCCTCGGTATCTCCGGATTAGCCCTGTTCATGACGCTGGCTGTTCTGTTCGTTTTCCGGCGCGCGCCGATGCGGATCGGCCGTTGGCGGTTTCGATTACCGAGCGCGCGGATCGCGATGGCGCAATTGTTCTTCACCCTCGCGGACATCGTGTTCGCCGGGGGGTGCTTGTACGTGCTTTTGAACGCACCGGATGTGCCCTTCATCGCCTTCCTCGCCGTCTATTCGATCGCGACGCTCGCGGGCATGGTGAGCCATGTGCCGGGCGGGCTCGGCGTCTTCGAGAGCATCCTGCTCCTGAGCTTTCATGGCTTGATTTTAACCGAATCTCTCGCGGCGGCGCTGTTGCTCTACCGCGCCGTCTATCACTTGGTCCCGCTCTCTCTCGCCGCCGCGCTGCTTGCCGGGCGCGAGGCGCTCGATCGGGTCCGGCCATGATTGCTCCGCCGAGCAAGCGAGCGGTATAGACGGGTGATCACTAGGTCGCCACGCGCAGGTAGTGCACGCTGAACATCTCGTCCGCATCGGTCCAGGTGCGTTCAACACTGTAGCCGGCGGCGTCGGCGAGCGCGTGGAACTCGGCGGGCGTGTATTTGTAGGAGCTTTCGGTGTGAATGGTTTCCCCTTCCGCAAACGTGAAAGGCACCCCATCAACGCGAATGCGTTGCGCTTTGCGACTCACCAGATGCATCTCGATGCGGCCGGCTGCATGGTTGTAGAACGCAGCGTGCGCGAATGCCGCACTATCAATGTCGGCGCGTAACTCGCGCCGCAGACGCACCAGTAGATTGAGATTGAACATCGCGGTAATACCGGCACTGTCGTTGTAGGCGGCGTGCAGAATCGCCGGGTCTTTCTTCAAATCCACGCCAATCACCAGCACGCCGTCGTGGCCAAGCAACGGGCGTAGGCCGCTCAATAACACGCGTGCCTCGCCCGGCTCGAAGTTGCCCACACTCGATCCCGGATAGAACGCAAGCCGCCGTCCCACTCGCGGCAGGCCCGAAACCGAAAACGGCAGGCACAAATCGGCGCAGGCGGCATGCACTTCGAGCCAGGGATAATCGCGTGCGAGCCGGCGCGTGGAATCGAGCAGGAACTCGCGCGATATATCCACGGCAAGGTAAACCGACGGCCGCAGCGTTTCGAGCAGCAGGCGCACCTTGCGGCTTGCGCCGCTGCCAAGCTCAATGAGCACGCTGTCGAGACCGGTAAGCTTCGCGATTTCGCGGGCGCAGCGATTTAAGATGGCCGTTTCGACGCGCGTCAGGTAATACTCCGGTAAACGGCAGATATCCTCGAAAAGCGCCGAGCCACGGCGATCATAGAAAAACTTCGGCGGAATGTGTTTCGGCTGTGCGCTCAAACCGCGCAACACGTTGTACCGAAAATCGGAACTTTCCGGCGCTTCGCCGTAGATAACTACCGGTTGTATTTTCATCTGTCCTCCGCCAAGCGTATGCCGGAGAACTGCCAGCGATCCGCGGGATAGAAGAAGTTGCGATAGGTGGCGCGCAGGTGATCCGCGGGTGTTGCGCACGAGCCGCCGCGCAACACCATCTGGTTCACCATGAACTTGCCGTTATATTCGCCGAGCGCACCTGCGGGCGGCCGATAGCCGGGATACGGCGCGTACGCGCTTTGCGTCCACTCCCACACATCGCCAAAGCGTTGCAGCGGCGACTCGCCGGGCGCGGCCGGCACCGGGTGCAGATAACCGCTGTCGCGCAAGTTGCCCGCGATCGGCAATGCGGCGGCGGCGACTTCCCACTCTTGCTCGCTCGGCAAACGCTTGCCGAGGAAGCGTGCGTAGGCATCGGCCTCGTAAAAGCTTACGTGACACAGGGGCTCGTTTTCGTTCACCGGCCGCATCCCCGCAAGGGTGAACTGCCACCAGCGGCCGTCGATCTGCTCCCAGTAAAGCGGCGCCTGCCAACCGCGCTCGCATGCCGTGCGCCAACCATCGGCGAGCCAGAGATCGGGGCGGCGGTAACCGCCGGCCGTGATGAATGCGAGGTATTCTCCGCAAGTGATGAGCCGCGCAGCGAGCGCATAAGGCCGGAGATACACGCTGTGCCGCGGCAGCTCGTTATCGAAGGCGAAGTCCGCGCCGGCGTGGCCGACCGCGTGCATGCCTCCCTGGTAATCGATCCAGCTCAACGGCACGGGCCCCGGTCTCTGGGCTTCGGGCAAATCGGCGCGATAGGCCGGGCGCAGCGGATTGAGCGAGAAGTTGTACTTGATGTCGGTGAGCAACAACTCCTGATGCTGTTGTTCGTGATGACAGCCGAGTGTCGTGCGGCGCGCGACCTCGGCGAAATCGGCTGGACGTGCTTCCGTCAGCAACCTCGCCATGGCCGCGTCGACGTGGGCGCGATAGCGATAGACCTCCGCTACCGTGGGGCGGGATAACAAACCGCGCTCCGGGCGCGGATACTGCGCGCCGATCGTTTGGTAATAGGAGTTGAAGAGGTATTCAAACCGCGGATGGAAAACCGGATAAGCGTGCAGAAACGGTTTTAGCAGGAAGGTTTCGAAAAACCAGGTGGTATGCGCCAGATGCCACTTCGGCGGGCTTGCATCCGGCATGGCCTGCAGCCCGTAATCTTCCGTCGCCAGCGGCCGGCACAACTCTTCGGTTGCGCGGCGCACCACAACGTAGCGCGGCGCAAGCGCCTGCGGCTCCTCAGCGTACCCCGGCGCAATCCGCCGGGTTCCGGCAATAGACACCATTGCGACCTCCGTGTTGAACTCCCTTAAATTGGAACACAGGCCGCGGGGAATGCCAAATTAAACTCTATCCCTTCGCGGCCTCGTGGCATGGAGGCGCAGTCACCCGCGGTCTTCACCCAAATGACAACAGGCGTCCGATTCCCTGAGAACCTCGCCGTACTTGTCGTGGTGCCGCGTCCAGTCCTTCTCCTGCTGGTTGAGGTCCGGGTCCCACCCCAGCCCTCCTGTCGGCCGAGCGGCGTCAAGTCGAGGAGTTGTACGTGCCGCGACGAGCAGATCCATGCCGCGACCATAGGTCGAGTAGGTGTGATAGACGCGGTGGCCGTTTCGGAGGAAAACACTAGCACCGGGCTGTTCGCCCTGCACATGGTAGGTGTGGCCTAACTCAGAGAGGTAAGCCCCCGGCTTTGCCGGGGGACTCACCGTGGTTTGACCTGTACTACGGTCGGTGTGAATCTGCGATCTCCGCCAAGAGAAGGGGATTCACAGATGAAAGAATATCAGAGTTTGAGTCATACGAGATGGGACTGCAAATATCACGTAGTGTTTATACCGAAGCGAAGGAAGAAGCGGATTTTCGGGGTGCTGCGTCGGCGATTGGGGGAGATCTTCCACGAGCTAGCGAGGCACAAGGAATCGAAGATTGTCGAAGGGCACCTGATGGGGGATCACGTGCATATGTGTCTGAGTATTCTGCCGAAGTATGCGGTGGCGAATGTGGTCGGATACATCAAGGGGAAGAGTGCTATTCAGATAGCGAGGACGTTTGGTGGCCGACAGCGCAATTTCACCGGCGAGAGCTTTTGGGCACGCGGTTACTTCGTCTCCACGGTGGGCTTGGAGGAAAACATGGTCCGAGCCTATATCCGCAACCAAGAGGAAGAGGACGAGCGCTACGAGCAGATGAAGCTTGGCATGTAGACCGGCCGCCTTGGGCGGCTCATGCTGTTATGGCGCCTTTGAGGCGCTCACCCAATAAGCCCCCGGCTCTGCCGGGGGTGATTTAACTTTCGCTGCCAGCACGATCGCCGGCCACGGCCCCCCCACCCGAGGAGAACCACTAGGAGAACCCGACGCCGGCTGTGTCGGCACAGCCACTATAGCACCGCTCCCGGATCGGGCAGGACGCGCGGCCCTTGCTCCCCGACGGGTTAGCCGGGCGCTAGTTGGGTAGGCGAAGCCGGATCGGGACATCTCGGACGCACGCGGACGCCTGAATCTGCCTCAGTGCCCGGTCGCCTGCATCCAGGCTCGGATCTGCTTCGCCTTGAGGGCACCGCTCACCCCGAGGCGCTCATGCTTTGCGTCGTAGAAGTAGCTGCGAGGCAGCTCACCATACCAGCCCGAATCGATCTCATAGCGCAAGCGCTGCGGGTTCGGCTCGGCGAAGATCCACGACTCGACCTGTGCAAGACCCCGCTCCAGCAGGAAGGCCTGCACTTCGGCGGAACGTGCGATGTCATCCGTAGCGACCAGGACGAGGTTAAAATCTGGGTATTCCTTCCGCAGCTTGGCGAGCATGTTCATCTCCGCTCGGCAGGCGGAACAGGTCAACGACCAGACGTTTAGCAAGAATGGCTTGCCCTCTTGCGTTGCCACGATCTCGGAAAGGCTGTCGGTCTTGAACGGACGGAGTTGGTCGGCTGCGGCGAGGTTGGCGCAGCACGCTAGAATGAGGCCGAATGCGAAAAGAAGCTTGACGTTACGCATAGGTGTCACCGAACCGCGATAAGTTGGTGTCCGTGCTCGGCGTTGTTCCATGAGAGAAAGATCTCGGTGCTATCTTTGATAAGAAATGGGTAGTCGGCATCGGAGCTTGTGCGCGCAATGGCCCTCGGTGCAGACCAGGTGCCTCCGCGATCCGTCGATCGCATCGACAGGATGTGCGTTTGCCGGCCGTCGAACTCTTTCCATACGAGGACGACACGTGTTCCCTTCGCGAGGACATCCGCATGCTGGGCCAACTTTCCTGCCTCACCAATCGCCATCGGATTCGAAAAGTGCTTTCCTTGATCGTCCGAATGCGCATAAAACAAGCCCTGACGCCGCCGGCCTTGCGTAAACCACGCTGCATGGTAGCGCCCATCCGGTGCTATGGAGAGCGCCGGTCCATGCATCGGGCAGGCTTCGATCCTCCAGTCGTCTTCCGTTACCCGCCATGGCGGGCCGACCAAGCCCGCCGGTGAGACCTTCAACATGCCATGGTCGCGAATGCTCCCCGGAAAGACAAAGCGTCCGAATACCACCGGCAGATCGTCAATGCCCACATCCACAGCGATACGGCAGCAGTTGCACATCCCCTCCGTGAGCTTGCGGCTGGATAGACCCGCGGCAAGCGGCGCGACGGTAGTGGCGAAGTACAGCCCGGCGCCCTGTTTCTCGGTCCGTGCGGAGCCCATGTCCACATCGTCGTTCCAGAAGGCGAAGATCCGACCGGAGCGGGCTACGACCATCACGTCTTGCGTATGCCCGCTCGCTTTGGCCGGATCGCTCACCGGCACGGGCGCTTGGAAGCTTCGACCGCCGTTATTAGAAACGGACAAATAACTTGTCGCCGCGCCGGGTGTACCGATGGCGTAGAGCACATAAACGCGCTCTTGCGCATCGACTGCGATGACCGGCCGATCCTCGGCTTGTGCCAGGACTCGTTCCGCATCGGCGTTCAGCGGAACCGGTCGTCTGTAGCTTGCGCCATGATCATCCGAAGCGTCCACATAGAGCCGGCCACCTGCGGCGATGAGACGCCATAACCGATCGCCGGGGCCGAAGGTCGCCGCGGCCACCGCGGCGTCGGCGCTAATCTCGCCGCGATGCGTTGCCGGGCGGGTCGCGACCGTTTCGCAGCCTGACAAGAGCGAAAGTAACACGACCACGCCGAGCCTGAAGGCAAACACAGGGTTAGGCCACTTATCAGAAGCTGAGGCCGACACTACCGATGATCCGGAAGTCAGGATCCGCGAGATTGGTGCCGTTCAGATCCGTGACCACCGGCACCCCGCCCGAGACGGCGAAGGTCCAGTTCGAGCCGACCGTGAGGCGCGCTCCGGGTGAAAAATAAAGCACATGGCCGCCAAAATCGGGATTTTCGAGGTCATCGACTTCTGACGTGTCGCGCCATTCGCCATTTAGCTCGACGATCAGATCCCAGGCGAGCCCCTCGCGTGGAGCATAAAACACCCCCTGCTGCCCGCCGCCCAGGCGATAGGACAAAGCGAAATTGTAATTAAACGCGTCCCCGAGCTCCGTATTCTGAGAGCCTTCGGTCGCCAGCGTGTACAGTACGCTCGTATCGAACGCAAACGGCGAGAACCAATGGGTATACGCCAGGCCGAATAAGCCATCCCAAGAGCCGCTCCCTGGCTGTTGGTCGGTCTCGATGAGCACGCCAGAGTTGGATTCCTCGTCGGTATCGCCGGTCGGCGTCTTGACGCCAAGCTGGATGGCCGCATGGTGTTTATCCTGCACGTGGTAAAATCGGTACTGACCGACAAGGACCAGGTCGCCGATGCCGTTGGGGTCTCCTACTTGCTCGATCTCCGGATCCTCGCCTTCCTCAGCCTCGGGCTCACGCAGGCCCGCGCGCCGGACGTAGGGCAAACGCAAACCGAGGGTCAGATCATCCGTGACCCCATAGAATCCGCCGATGGATACGTTGACCAAAGAGTCCACGGCGTCCAGGCCCGCCTCCGGGTCCGCTTCCCTACGTGTCAGAAGCTCAGCATCCGAGAAGTCCGTATAGTTGGTGTACTCCGTACGGATGCCCGCAGCCCAGCGGCCGCGCGGCAACGTCACCGCCGATTCGGTATTGATCGGCGAGGCGGTCCCAACGCCGATACCCATGGACGCGGTGTGTCCCGCGTGCACACCTTGACTTGCCGAGGAAAGCGCCGCAACGACGATGGCCGTGCGGACGACACGGGTCGTGCCATGCCGGATTGTTATCATGTCGATGAATCTCATCGTTCCGTTTCAGTTGGAAAACTAGGCCACGCAGCTTCCCGGGGTGCAAAGCGATCGAGCAAAAACTCAGCGCCCTTCTGATGACTTAAGGCAGGCGCTCGCACCGGGCTCATGGGGCACCACTAGGTTACTGGCATGCGGCTCGCCTAGTGTAATCCATGATGAAAGGGCCGGGTATGCGACAAATTGTCGCACCCCGGTGTTTCACCCTTGGTCCCTTGTGTCCGGTCCAAGCAGGTCGGCACACGGGCCGATGAGCTTGCTCGGATGATGCGGGAGGGATGAGGTGGCCGTGCGGTGCTCCCGCCCGGCGACATCTGTGTCGCTCAGACGTCTACGGCGTCCCCAGTAGCAGGCTACCTCGGCGATGAAGCCACACGAGCACGAAAATCAACTTTACGATTCTGTATGGAGAAGGGCACTTGCCCGCTAAAGACCTGTCCAACTTTATTAGATTTCTAAATAAGCTGGAATGTACGGGCGGGTCAACAAGACCGCCCACAGGTCGGGAGAGAGTATGAAGAAGCTCGCGGTTAGTTTAGTCGCGGTGTTCACCCTGCTGGGGGCTGCGGGCAGTGTCGATGATGCCTGGGCCAGAGGTGGACACGGGGGAGGACACGGTCATGGCGGAGGGCATGGGCACGGCGGAGGGCATGGATTCCACGGAGGCCATGGCTCTCATGGGCATCAGCGGCATCATGGGCATCGCGGAGGGCATGGTTTCCACGGGCATCACGAACTTCACGGAAGGCATCGTTTCCATGGGCATCATGGATTCCACGGCCGTTTCGGTCTCGGTGGCACATTTATCTCCGGGCCTTATCGCGGATACTACCCATACTATGCGCCGTCACCCATATACGCCCAGCCCCAGTATTGGCACTACTGCACCGATCCCCAAGGCTATTATCCATACGTCACGAACTGCCTGGGTACGTGGCTGCGAGTCGTCCCGCAGGGCCCCACTCCATAGCCAAAAGGCATCGTATGTTGCGATTTAGGCTCTGGGCGATTCTCGGTGGTGTGCTGCTCGCAGGCTGTGTGACTGTACTCAGCGGGCCTGGGGTGGTGGTCTTGCCGGGGGCAGGCAAGACCTTCGAGCAGTTTCGCGAAGAGGATGCAGTCTGCCGGCAGTATGCGCAGTACGGGGTGGGGGCGACCCCTGAACAGGCCGCTGCCGACAGCGTCGCGAGGAGTGCTGGCACAGGTGCACTGGTGGGCGCCGCCGCCGGTGCCCTGATTGGCGCGGCCTCCCATGACCCAGGGCTTGGTGCCGCCATCGGCGCAGGGAGCGGACTACTCGTTGGGAGCGTAGCAGGAAGCGCTGCCGCCGGGACAACGACGGACGCCGTGCAAGGGCGCTATGACATCCGTTACGTGCAGTGCATGTATGCCGAGGGTAACCAGGTTCCCCCGCCGCCAGGCACTTCAGGTCACCCTTTGCCGCCGCTACCTCACCCAAATCTGCTGCCCGCGCCGCCGTAGCATCGAGCGGGGCAAGTGACGTGCGAGCTCCGTATACGATCAAATCAGTAACGGCTTAGATAAGCTATAGATCAGCCCGATAGCGCCGCATGCGCCGATAACGGGGATGATTCCGACCTGGTAGCGAAACAAGGCGAGGGCAGCGACGGTACCGATGAGTGCCGAAGGCCTTTCGAAAGTGCCGCTGAAACCCTGGGGCCAGAGGACGTGATAGGCAAAGAACACCGCTAGATCGAGTATGACGCCGACGACAGCCGCCGTGATCCCCGTCAGCGGGGCGGTGAACTTCAAGTCGCCGCGGGTAGATTCCACCAATGGCCCGCCAATCAGAATGAATAGAAACGAGGGCAAGAAGGTGAAGAACGTGGCCACCGTGGCCCCGGCGGCGCCGGCCAGGAATAAGGCTTCTGGTCCAAACAAACTCTTGGTCCAGGCGCCAACGAAACCGACAAAGGTTACCACCATGATGAGCGGTCCCGGCGTCGTCTCGCCCAGGGCGAGGCCGTCGATCATCTGGGCCCCCGTCAGCCACTGATAGTGTTCTACCGCGCCCTGATAGACATAGGGCAAGACCGCATACGCCCCACCGAAGGTCAAGAGCGCTGCTTTCGTGAAGAACCACCCCATTTGAGCGAGCGTTCCCTGCCAGCCGTTGTAGACGACCAGTACACCCAAGGTCCCCGCCCAGATCATGGTGCCGAGCATCGAGAACCCAAGCAACTTACGCCAGTGAAACTTGGCGTGATAAGGCGTTGGCGTGGCATCGTCGATGAGCGCAGGTCCAAAACTCTTATCCACCGCCTGGTGACCACCACCCACCGCGAACTTCGCTGGCACTAAGCGCCCACCGATATAGCCAATGAACCCCGCCCCCAGGACGATGAGAGGAAAGGGAATATCGAAGACGAAGATGGCGATGAAGGCGAGCGCCGCGACCGACCACAAGACCTCGTTTTTCAGCGCCCGCGAGCCGATCCGATACGCCGCGAAGACGACAATCGCCGTGACCGCGGGCTTGATGCCATACAAGACCCCAGCCACCGCGGGAACCTGCCCGAAGGCCATGTAGATCCACCCGAGCAGGATCAGGATGAAAAGCGACGGCAACACGAATAGCGCACCTGCGAGGATCCCACCCCAGGTCCCGTGCATGAGCCAGCCGATGTAGGTGGCAAGCTGCTGCGCCTCGGGGCCTGGCAATACCATGCAGTAGTTCAAGGCGTGTAGGAAGCGGCGCTCCGAGATCCAACGACGCCGCTCCACCAAGTCCTGATGCATGATTGAAATTTGCCCCGCCGGACCGCCGAAGCTGATGAAGCCGAGCTTGAGCCAATACCAGAAGGCTTCCCCTAAGCGGACCGGCCGCGGACCGCTAAGCGCTGAGGACTGCTTTGCAGAAGCATTCACCGTCTTGTCCTTTTACGCGGCAGCGACTCAGCACCCGCAGATAGGTTATTGACTGGGCTCTCTTCCGAAAAGGCGAGACATAGATAATCAAAGCTCTTCTCTGCTTCTCGCAGCAAGCCATCGTCGGTCTTGCAGCTCAGCCGCGCGCCCGTGAGTAGCGCCTCCAATCCGGCGGCCTCCGGTACCGGGAGCCCACCAACATCGAGGTAATGCACGAGCGACGCTAGGCGGGCGAGGCCGCGGTCTTCGTCCAAACCGAAACTCGCCATCAGTACCTCAAAGGTGACGCGCGCGCCGCGGTGAGTGAACACTGCGCCGTCGAAGTCGAAGCCGATGGCATCACGGGGGCAGTCTTGTGGTTGGTCGAGCCATACGATCCGTCCTCTAGGATCGATGAATCGCCGGATGAGCCACGCCGAGGCAAGACGATCGACCCACGGGCGCTTGCGCGTGGCCCAGGCTCGGCCTTGATACTGGTTCTTATCCAAGCGTTCGATACTCCCCGCCACGGCGTGGGGCTCATCGGGTGACAGGATCGCCAAGGCGGCGCCCTCCAGCTCATCCAGCGCCCGCGCCGTCTGCGCCTGGGCGGCACCTGGAAAGAAATCGATGGACGACGTCGCCTCGAAGCTCCGCCGCAGGGTCTTGAGCGCCCGTCGCAAGGCCGATGTGTCCAGTTTGGAGACGTTTGCCTTCAGCGCCCGGATTTCTTCCATCAGCCGTGCATAGTCGTCGGTGCGATCGAAGAGGGTCGTAAACACTCGGGCCTCGCCATCGTTCTTGCTCGGGACCTCCAGCACCTGCGCACTGCCCTCCGCCTCACGGGTTTCGATAGCGAGGGCTTCTAAGGCCTCGCGGTGCGCCGGACTCAGCGGCAACACATACACCCCATCGCGCAACACCCCACAGCCGAAGGCCTTGGTCGCCCGCCAGATCCGCATGCGTGCCGCGGTGTTCTGGGTCGGCAGGCTCTGGATAAGCAGTAGCCAAGACGACGTGACATTCGGATCTGAGATCATGTTATATAATCTACTATGCTGTAAATAGCACAACAATAGTTTATGATGGCCCTGGTATTGAATGCCCCACGGATCACGCTCTCGGCCACGGTCGCCCTCCTGCTCGTCATTGGCGCGGCGCCGCTCTTGGCGATGTTCGTGGCCAGCATGACGATCGACGACAAGCTGAGCCTCGTGCATTACCAGGAACTCTTATCCTCGCACCGGGCCTGGGCTCTCCTCGCGCAGAGCCTCATGCTGTCGTCCCTGACGGCGCTCTGTGGAACAGTACTCGGTGTACCGCTCGGCGTCTTGTTCGGGAAGACCGATCTGCCGCTCAGGCATCTTTTCGTCGTCCTCTTCACTCTGCCATTGTTGTTACCGCCCTACCTCCTCGCCGTCGCATGGTCGGCTGTCTTGGGGCGGGAGGGGTGGCTATCGGAGATGGCCGATGGGGGCCTCGCTGCGATGAGTTCCGCCTGGTTATTCGGCCTGCCCGGCTGCGTGTTGGTGCTGACCACGGTCTTCATGCCGATTGCGATGCTGCTGACGATCGCTTATCTGAAAACCGTCGATCCCCGCCTTGAAGAGGCGGGACGGTTGATCGCTCGCCGGCCGCGGGTGCTCTTTGGGATCACGCTCCCCTTAATCCGCCCAGGACTCGCCTGGGCTGCGCTGCTCATCTTTCTTCTCACTGTGGGTGAGTTTAGCGTGCCGATGACCCTGCGCTATGCCGTCTTCCCCGTGGAAATCCTGACTCAGTTCTCCGCCTTCTATGACTTTGGCGCAGCCACGGCGGCGGCCGTGCCGCTCGCACTCCTCACGGTGGCATTACTGGTCATAGAATGGCGAATCGCCCGCGCGCCTCGCCCATCCATGCGGGGCTTCATGGGAAGCGCCGAAGGGTCGGTGATCCGCCTGGGCGCCGCCCGCGTCGGGTGGTGCTTGACGGTTGGGTTGATCTGCCTGGTTCTCGTGATCGTGCCGGTCGGCGGGCTCGTGCTGCAAACCTCTCCCACCGACTATGTCGATGCCCTGGGCCGCGCGGGAGACAGTCTAGTCCGTAGCCTGCTCTATGCGGCGATAGGTGCAACCCTCTTGGCGGTGCTCGGATTTTTTTGTGGTTACCTCGTGCACACCCGAGCGCTCCGCGCTTGGCGCGGGGTGGACTTCCTTACCCTCTTGTTATTGGTGCTGCCTGCTCCCGTGATCGGCATGGGCCTCATCAGCTTATGGAACCGACCGGCGACCGACTGGATCTACGGGACGCCAGCGATGATCCTCATCGGTTACCTCGCCCAGTATCTGGCGCTCACGAGCCGCACTACGGCCGCCACCCTCGCCCAGATCCCTCGGTCCATGGACGAGGCGGCGGCGGTCACCGGCGCGGGTTGGTTCCGCAGGCTATCGATGATCACGATCCCGTTGGCACGACCTGGGCTTCTAGCGGCGTGGCTTATCGCGTACCTCTTTTGTCTGCGTGATACGGGCATTGCAATGCTGGTCTATCCCCCGGGCCACGATACGCTCCCGGTTCGCATCTTCACCCTCATGGCCAATAGCCCGGAGGGACTAATTGCGGCCCTCTGCGTTCTCATGATGATCGCGACCTTCCTGCCACTCGCAGCACTCGGTCTGATCATGAAAAGGTGGAGGCTAGCGTTGTGATGGCGGTGAGGTTTCAAGACGTTACCAAACACTATCGCGAGCGGATGGCGGTCAGGGAGTTCACATTACAAGTGCAGCTTGGCGAACGCCTGGTGCTGCTCGGGCCGTCGGGTTGCGGTAAGACCACAGTGCTGCTCCTGCTTGCCGGGCTGGTTGCGCCCGATCGCGGACAGATCGACATCGACGACGAGATCGTGGCGGTCGATGGCAAGAACCTTAGAGAACCTCAGGAACGCGGGCTTGGGATGGTCTTTCAGGACCTGGCACTCTGGCCGCATTTGACAGTCAGCGGGAACCTCGAGTTCGGGCTGAAGGCCCAGGGAGTTCCGGCGGCTGAGCGGCGGAGGCGCATCGCTGAGACGCTTGATCTGATGCAACTGCAGGACTACGCCGAGGCTCGGCCAGGAGATCTCTCGGGCGGGCAGCAGCAACGCACTGCACTCGCCCGCGCCCTGGTACTGAGTCCCAAGCTCTTACTCATGGACGAACCCTTATCCAGTCTCGATTTTGAGTTGAACTTCCAGTTGCGACAGGAACTCCTTCAACTCCAACGCGAGTTAGGATTCACCCTGATCTATGTGACGCATAACCTGGAAGAAGCCTTCGACATCGCTACCCGGATTGTGGTCATGAAGGACGGACGCGTCGAACGGATCGGGGATGTTTCCGAGATCCGTGCGCACTTCCAACAACGGCTTCATCCACTGGCAGACCCTGCCAACGAATACACAATGCGTAGGCGACCCTCTCCTCCATGATCCTCAGCCGTTTGAAAGACTCGCTCGGGCTCCGGCGGAATATCGTGGTCATGCTGACGGCGACCTTGCTCCTCGGCATGGGGGAAGAACTGTGGGTGCGGTTCGTGCCGAAGTATTTGGAGGTCCTCGGGGCCGGGGCCTGGAGCATCGGTGCCTACGGCGTGCTCAAGGATTTCCTCGACGCCGTCTATCAATACCCGGGCGGCTGGCTGGCCGACCGTCTTGGACGGCGCCTGGCACTCGTTCTCTTTACCGTGCTCGCCATCGTCGGCTACGGCGTGTACTTCGTCGCACCCCGTTGGGAATGGGTCCTACTGGGGACGCTCTTCGTCATGGCCTGGAGTAGTCTCACCCTTCCCGCGGTCTTCGCCATCATCGGCGACAACCTCCCCGGGACCCAGCGCGCCATCGGGTTTGGGGTGCAGTCGATCTTGAAACGGGTGCCCATTATTCTTGCTCCACCGCTGGGGGGCGCTTTGATTGCGGCTGCAGGGTTTGTTGGCGGGATGCAGATCGGCCTCGCCATCACCATCGTCTTGGCGCTGGTCGCGACGGGTATCGTGCTCCGCTACTATGACAAAAAGGGCCCTGCGGGTCCCGACGGTGCAGACTTTCGTGACATCTGGCGTCGCGTGCATCCGAGCCTCAAGCGTTTGCTGCTCGCCGATTGCCTCGCACGTTGGGCCGAGGGGATCCCCAAGGTCTTCATCGTGCTCTATGTGATGAACGTCTTGCAGCTCGGAGCCTTCGACTTCGGCTGGCTCACCGGCGTGCAAATGCTGACCGCCATCCTAGTCTACATCCCCATCGCCAAACTGGCCGATCGGTTGAACCGAAAGCCTTTCGTATTACTGACGTTTGTGTTCTTTGCCTTGTTTCCTCTGGTGCTTGCCCATGCAACGAACCTCGCGTGGGTCGCCGTGGCGTTTGTGATCGCGGGACTGAGGGAAGTGGGCGAACCAGCACGCAAAGCCTTAATCGTGGATCTGGCGCATGCCTCGGCGCGGGGTCGTGCGGTGGGTATGTATTACCTGGTCCGCGGGCTCGCGGTCTTCCCGGCCTCCCTCGTAGGCGGGTGGCTTTGGACGATCGACGCGCAGTTGCCGTTTTACGTGGCCTTCGGCGTCGGCGTGATAGCCGCTCTCACGTATGCGGCCTGGGGCGCGACCGAGGCGATTCCTTGTACCACACCAGACGCTCTTCCAAGAGGTGACGAGCGATGAAGTGGATCACGCGCGAGCGGGTCAAGGTCGATCGAGTGGCCTGTCCCTGGCTCATCAAGAAATTCATCGACGCCGAAGCGGAGTTTCTATTCGTGCCCGCTGATCGGGTACTCGCTGTCGCAGAGCGCGAAGGGGCCATTCCGTACGACGTACCGAATGTCGAGCTAGGCCACCACGAAGGTAAATGTAGCTTCGAAGCCATCGTCTCGAAGTATTGCATCGCAGATCCAGCGATCCTGCTTTTGTCCAAGATCGTACACGGCGCGGATGTGGCCGAGGATCTCTACGGCCAGCCGGAGGCGGCAGGACTCGAGGCCATCGCCGAGGGCTTTCGTCATCTGGACTTAAAAGACGACCACGAGGTCTTGGCCAAAGAGTTCATCGTCTACGACGCTCTCTATGCCTATTGTCGAGAAGAAGTGAAGGCAGACCGCATTTGATGGAGGTGATATGTATGAATACACGCTATCTCGCTAGCAAAGTCGCAATGTTAACGTTGGTGCTGATCAGTTCTTCGGTGAGTGCCTCTCTCGCTTGGGCAGCGACCCAGACAATCGACGCAGCCACAATCGAACAACTGACCGGCGTCAAAGGCAAGCTCAACGACAAGGAAGGCGTCTTCAAGGTCGCCGTGCCGCGCTCGGATCTCAAAGTCACTGTGGCGGGTGTGCGCATGACCCCGCCGATGGGACTGACGTCTTGGGCCGCCTTCACCAAAGACGGCGAGAAGACGCTGGTCATGGGCGATATGGTCTTGCTCGAAGAGCAGGTGAATCCCGTCATGAGTGTGGCACTCGATAGTGGGTTGGAGGTGACGGCACTCCACAACCATTTCCTTTGGGACACCCCGAAGGTGATGTTCATGCACATCGGCGGCCGTGGGGATCAGGACACGCTCGCCACGGCGGTCGGCAAGGTCTTCACCACGATCAAGGAAACGAGCGAGGCAAAGGCTCAGGCGCCGCACACCGAGATTGACACGGCGAAGACCTCGCTCGACCCGAAGAAGATCGAGGGCATACTCGGCGTGCAAGGTGAGATGACGGATGGCGTTTACAAGCTCACCTGGGGTCGGACCACCAAGATGGGCGAGCACGCCATCGGAAACACGATGGGGGTCAACACCTGGGCGGCCTTTGTCGGCAGCGACGCACAGGCCGTCGTCGATGGCGACTTCGCGATGTACGAGGACGAGCTACAAGCGGTACTCAAGGCACTGCGATCTGCTGGCATTAACATCGTGGCCATTCATAGCCACATGAAAATGGAGTCGCCCAAGGTGGCCTTCCTGCATTACTGGGGGATAGGCTCGACGACTGAGCTCTCGAAGGCGCTCAAGTCTGCGCTCGATACTCAAAGGAAGACTCCATGACCTCTATTGTGAAGCCTATGAGGAAGAAATACATGTCAACTCATCAGTGGCTCAGATTTATCGTCGCTTCGGTATGGCTTGTTATCGGTGCTTTCCAGGCGGTGGAAGTGTTTGCCGCAGAGGCATTGACCGTGAACTTCGACGATGTAGCGCAAGGACAGTTACCGACAGGCTGGACGATCGACGCCACAAATCCAGGAGGCAGACTCGCCGAGTGGCGCGTCGAACCTGATAGTAATGCCCCCAGCCGTCCGCACGTCCTGACCCTGGCGACAGTTCATGATACGTCGGGATCTGTGTTCAATCTGTACTGGACGCAAGATATCGCCTTCGAGGACGGTGAGATCGAGGTCAAGGTCCGGGCCAATACCGGCAAGGAAGACCAGGGCGGCGGCCTGATCTGGCGAGTGAGAGACGCGAAGAACTACTATGTGGCCCGCTACAACCCCCTCGAAAGCAACTTTCGGTTCTACTACGTGAAGGACGGTGAGCGTACGCAGATCGCCAGTGCCCGTAGCATCGCGATCAAAGCGAGTGAGTGGTTCACTATCAAAGTCACGCAGCATGGCGCGAGGATCGAGGGCTACTTGAACGGTAAGAAAACCCTCGAAGCCAAGGACGAGACCTTCAAGGTGGCTGGCGGTGTAGGCTTTTGGACCAAGGCCGATGCCGCCTCGTCCTTCGATGATCTCAGGGTGTCGCCTGCGATTCGTTACTGAGTCGTTGGATGGTCGACCTGGAGCGATCGTGGAAATGGCTGGCAGGATGGGTGTGTTTAATAGGCGGTGGCTGGGTAGCGCCATCTCTGGCTGGACCGCCCTTTATCACGAACGATCCCGACCCACCCGAGATCGGCCAATGGGAATTGATCCTACCCGCCACGCTCAAGCGGAACGGCGATGGCCGCGTTTCTGGAGAGCTTGTGACCATCGATGTCAACTACGGCTATGACAGATACACTCAGCTCAGCGTGGAGCTCCCGATCCCTTACGCCGAGGGCAGGGACGGCACGCGCCAGTTCGGGGTGGGGGATGTGCTCATGGAGTATAAGCGACGCTTCGGGACCGACGAAACTCAGGGTTACCTCGGTATCAATCCGCAAATCACGCTACCGACCGGCAGCGAGCGGCACGGCTTGGGCACAGGCCGCGTGACCTTGCAGCTGCCTCTGCTGTACCAGAGGCGATGGGGTGACAACTGGTTCTACGGCGATCTCCGCTACAAGTGGCACGCCGGTGAGGAAGGCAAAAGTTACTGGTTTCTGGGCGTCGCTCTTGAGCGTAGGCTAAACGAAAAACTCAAGCTCGGCGCTGAGCTTTTTGGCACCACGCCGCAGTCAGCGGAGGATACATTCAACCTCGGTTTTAACCTCGGAGGCCGGTACCGTTGGGACCCGGAGAGAGAACTCATCGCGTCGATAGGGCGATCGATCTTCGACGAACCCGATCTGACCTTACTTATCGGCGTCAAGATTTTCATCTCACCCTGAAGCGACGGGGGCTAGGAGCATCATCATGAGAGCGTTAGTCCGCATGATCGGCGGAATCCTTCTGGGCATTACAGCACTGTCCGCTCATCCTGCAAGGGGTGCCACCGTCGTCGTGTATGTCAGCGAAGACCAGGTGTTTTCCGAACCCATCCTCAAGGACTTTGAGCGAGAAACGGGTACCGAGGTCAAGGCGGTCTACGATACCGAGGAGACGAAGAGCACCGGGGTCATGAATCGCCTCATCGCCGAGAAGAACAATCCGCAGGCCGACGTCTACTGGGCGAATGAACCCATCCGGGCCGAGGTTTTGAAGCAGCAAGGAATAGCGGTACCCTACTTTTCACCCAATGCGAAGGAGATCTCCGCGGCGTTCAAGGATCCCGACGGTTATTGGACTGGGTTTTCGGCCCGCGCCAGAGTGCTGATCGTCCATAAGCGACTAGCGGAAAAACCTGACTCCATCCTCGCCTATACCGATCCCCGGTGGAAAGGCAGGGCGGTCATCGCGAATCCTCTCTTTGGCACCACTACTGCCCAGGTGGCTGCGCTTTTTATTGCGTGGGGAGACGAACGTGCGCGCAAGTTTATGAATGACCTCAAGGGAAACGCCACCAAGATCTCGACAAGCAACGGTGAGAGCGCCGATCTGGTGGCCAAGGGCGAGGTAGATTTTGGCCTGGTCGATAGCGACGATGCCGTGAACCGCATGCGACAAGGCAAGCCCGTTGAAATGATCTGTCCGGATCAAGCGCCGGGGCAACTCGGTTGCCTGATACTGCCTAACGCCGCCCTGTTGCTCAAGGGTGCTTCTCACCCTCAGGCGGCGAAAAGGTTAATCGATTATCTCTTGTCGCGCGAGACCGAACGGAAATTGGCCTTTGCGGACTGTGCCCAAATCCCGCTTCATCCAGGAGTCGAGACGCCCCGTGACGTACCAAAGCTTGAGAAGCTGAAGACGATGCCCACAGACTATGCGGCGATAGCCAGGAAGCTACGAGAAATCCAGGCGTACCTCAAAGCCTGGGTGGGATACTGAGCAGTGGTCATGGGTATTGAGCGGACAACCGAATGCACGCATTGTCCGTAAGCTCAAGACTCGTGTGTGTGGCCTAACGAGAGATAGAAGGGAGAGTACAAGTCCTACTGTTGAGCTATCCGGCGCTTCCCGTGTCACCAGTGCACTAATACTTTCAGGAAGAACCCTAGTTTCTCGACGCGTTTCATAAATGGACCTCGTGTGCGGCGCACTCCTTCCGCTCAACCTGCACGGTGGCGTGTGCGATCTTAAAGTCTGTGGTGACGCGCTGTTGCACGGCGGCTAGCACCTCATCGTGGGACGCCCGGTCGGCAAGGACCGCGTGCGCGCTCATCGCATTTACTCCGGAAGTCAGAGACCATACGTGCAAGTCATGGACACTGGCGACCCCAGCAACGCCGCTAATGGCCTCGCGCAACGCCGCAAGGTTGATATCGGATGGCGTGCCTTCAAGCAGCACGCCTACCGCGTCACGCAGCAGCATCCACGTGCGCGGCAGGATAAAGAGGCCGATGCCGGCCGAGATCAGCGGGTCGGCGTAATACCAGCCCGTAGTCAACATTATGACGCCAGCGATGATGACGCCGATCGAGGTGAGCATGTCGGAGAGCACTTCAAAGTATGCCCCCTTCATGTTCAGGCTCTCCTCCGATGCCGAGCGTAAGAGGTAAATGCCGATAATATTTACAATGAGACCGACGAAGGCGACGAGCAACATCGTTCCGCTCTGGACCTCCGGCGGGTCGCGGAATCGTTGGTAAGCTTCGTAGAGGATGTAGAACGAGATGCCGACCAGCACGAGCGCATTCGCGAGCGCGGCAAGGATCTCAACACGGTAAAAGCCATAGGTACGCTCGGGCGTCGCCGGGCGCTTGGCGAACCGGATGGCGAGCAAGGCCAGCCCGAGCCCGGCCACGTCGGTCAGCATATGCCCGGCGTCGGCCAAGAGCGCGAGACTGCCCGTGAGCAGTCCGCCGATAACCTCAACAACTAAGTACAGGGTCGTCAGCCCGAAGACGATGGTGAGCCGGCGTGTATTCTTACCGGCAGGGGTGTGAGGATGGTTATGCCCCATGGGTATCTCTCGTCTCCACTCTAAAAAAGCGTGTACGTATGCGCTTTTTCACGCTGACATGGTTCCCTTGATAATCGACATACCGCAGCTCGGCCAGGCGACGCACGACCCGTAGCTAGGCATCGCCACGCCACCCGAGGACGATGATCCCCATCCCGAGGAGCGCGACGCCCGCACCGATGAAATCGAACGCCGACAGCCTCACGCCATCGACCAGGCGCAGCCAGATGAGAGCGGTGGCGACGTACACGCCGCCGTACGCCGCGTACACTCGGCCGCTCGCGGCCGGGTGCAGTGTCAAGAGCCAGACGAAAAGCGCAAGGCTCGCCGCGGCAGGCAGCAAGAGCCAGATCGGGCCGTTCCTGCGCAGCCACAGGTAGGGGAGAAAGCAGCCGAGGATCTCCGCAAGCGCGGTGGCGATGAAGAGGAGCGCGGTTTTCAGCAAAGTCCAGCCCATCAGTGGCGGTGCCTGTGGTGCGCATCCGGAGCATGCGGGTGCAGATGCCTCAGCGGTTCGTGGCGGTGGCGATGGCTGTGCTTTGTGCCGGGGGGAACGGACTCGTCATGGTCGTGCCTGTGGTGCTCGTCGTGGACATGCTCGTGCTCGTGCTCCAGCGCCTCGTGGGTATGTTGGTGCGCGTGATGCTCCGTCAGGTGCAACCAGACGCCAAGCGCCATCAGCGCTCCGGCGATGAGGAGCTTGGGCGTGACCGCCTCCCCGAGCCAGAGGGCCGAAAGGGCCCCGAAGAACGGTGCGATCGAAAAGTACGCACCGGTGCGCGCGGTGCCGAGGTGGCGCAGCCCCACGACGAAGAGCGCGAGGCTCACCCCGTAAGCCAGGAAGCCCACGGCCATCGCCGCGGCGATAGCGGGCAGGCGCGGCGGCGTCGCGCCGAGCGAGAAGGCCAAGGCCAGATTGACCGTGCCCGCGCAAAGCCCTTTTACCTCTGCGATCCACGCGGCGTCGGTCAACGATACCTTGCGGGTGAGGTTGTTATCGATGCCCCACGCGAGGCACGCCCCGAGCACCAACAGCGCCGGCCACAGCCCGGCAAAGCCGGCCTCGCCCGGCCAGCTCAGGATCGCCGCGCCCGCCACGATCGCGGCCATCCCGAGCGCGATGCGCCGGTCGAAGTTCTCCCGGAACGCAAACCATGCCAAGAGCGCGGTGAACACCGCTTCCGCATTCAAGAGGAGCGATGCGCCGGAGGCAGGCATTGCGGTCAGGCCGAACATCAGCAAGACCGGCCCGACGATACCACCCGCGCCTATCGCCCCGGCGAGCCACAGCGTTTCCTCTGCGCAAAGCCGCACCGCCGGCATACCGCATAGCGAGCGATACAGCGCAAGGCCGAGCCCGGAGCCCAGGTAGAGCAAGCCCGCGAGCAGCCACGGATCTACCGTAGCGAGCAGGAGCTTCGCGAGCGGTGTACCCGCACCGAACAGAAAAGCCGCCCCCAACGCGGCAAACACGCCCGGTTGCTTGGTGCCGCGTCGCAAGCCCATCGCTGCCTTACTCTCGATGCGCCAGCCGGTACAAGACCGGTAAGACAAGCAGCGTCAGCACAGTCGAGGAGAGGATCCCACCGATCACCACCGTGGCCAGTGGCCGCTGGACCTCGGCCCCGGTACCGATAGCGATGGCCATGGGCAGGAACCCCAGGGAGGCGACCAGGGCCGTCATCAGCACCGGGCGCAGGCGTAGCAAGGCCCCCTGTCGAACGGCCTCGATGACAGACAGACCGTCCTGCCGCAGCTTATTGATAAACGTGATCATCACCAGCCCATTCAGCACGGCGACCCCCGAGAGGGCGATGAACCCGACCCCGGCCGAGATCGAGAGGGGGATATCCCGAAGCCAAAGGGCGAGCACCCCGCCGGTCAAGGCGAACGGCACCCCGGTGAACACGAGGAGACCGTCCTTGACATTGCCGAAGGTGGCGAAGAGAAACAGGAAAATGAGGAGCAGCGCGATGGGCACGACGATTTGGAGGCGCTGGGCGGCCGATATGAGCTGCTCGAACTGACCGCCCCAATCGGTCCAATAACCGGCGGGAATAGTCACCTCCTCCCGGATCCTGGCCTCGGCCTCGGCCACAAAGGAGCCGAGGTCGCGCCCGCGCACATTGGCCGTCACCACTACCCGGCGTTTGCCGTTTTCGCGGCTGATCTGGTTGGGACCCGGGGCGATGTTCACCTCGGCCACCGTGCCCAGGGGCACGAAGCTCGGCCGCGGCGCGGTCACGGCGACCGGCGTTGCCGGGCCTGCGGTGGGCAGGAGCACGGGGAGACGTTGGATGGCCTCGAGATCGACGCGCAAGGCTTCCGGCAGGCGCACCCCCAGGTCGAACCGCCGGTCCCCCTCGAACACCTCCCCGGCCTTCTTGCCGCCCAGGGCGATCTCGACCACCTCCTGGACATCGGCGACGTTCAAGCCGTAGCGGGCCATGGCCTCCCGGTTCATCTGGAGCGTCAAGACCGGCAGGCCCGTGATCTGTTCTACCCTCACATCTGCGGCTCCGGGAACCTTTTCCAGCACCTCGGCGATCTCCTCCCCGGCCTCCAGCAAGACCTCCAGATCATCACCAAACACCTTGACCGCCACATCGGCGCGCACACCGGCGATGAGCTCATTGAAGCGCATCTTGATCGGCTGGGTGAATTCGTAATTGTTGCCCGGGATCGCTCGCACCGCCTCTTCGAGCGCCCGCACCAGATCTGCCATGGGGCGGGAAGGCTCAGGCCATTCGGCGCGCTCCTTGAGCATGACATAATTGTCGGCCACACTGGGCGGCATGGGATCGGTGGCGATCTCCGCGGTGCCCATCTTGGCGAAGACCCGCTCCACCTCGGGGAATTCCTTGATCCGCTGCTCCAGGGCTTCTTGCATCCCGATCGCCTGGGAGAGGCTGGTTCCGGGAATGCGCAGGGCGTGCAGCGCGATATCGCCCTCATCGAGGCTCGGCACGAATTCGGCGCCCATGCGCGTGGCGAGCAGCCCGCTCAATATAACGATCACTACGCTCGTCGTAACTACCAAGGCCCGGTATTTCAGGGTCAGAGTCAAGAGAGGCTCATAGGCCGTCTTGGCAACCCGCATGAGCCAGTTTTCCTTTTCCGCCATGGGGCGGGTAAGAAACAGTGCTGCAGCCGCCGGGACAAAGGTTACAGATAGGATCATGGCACCCAGGAGCGCGGTGACGACGGTAAAGGCCATGGGAACGAACATCTTCCCCTCTACCCCGGTGAGCGCAAAGATGGGGATATAGACCACCATGATGATTAACTGCCCGAAGAGCAGCGCCTGGCGCGCCTCTCTTGAAGCCTCGAAGACCACCTCGAAGCGCTCGGCACGGGTCAAGGGGCGTTGCCGGCGGTGTTGTTCCTCCGCGAGATGTCGTACGCAGTTTTCCACGATTACCACCGCGCCGTCCACGATGATGCCAAAGTCGAGCGCCCCTAGGCTCATCAGATTGGCGCTCACCCCCTGTTCCACCATCCCGGTGATGGTGAAAAGCATGGAGAGCGGAATGATGAGCGCCGTGATGAGCGCCGCGCGGAGGTTGCCCAGGAACAGGAACAGGATGGCGATGACCAGTGCCGCCCCTTCCAGCAAGTTGGTGGTCACCGTGGCGATGGTCTTATCCACGAGTATAGTGCGGTCATAGGTGGGGTTCGCCACCACTCCCGCGGGTAGGGTGCGGTTGATCTCGACCAGCTTGTCGGCCGCCGCTCTCGCCACCGTGCGGCTGTTTTCTCCCATGAGCATGAACACGGTGCCGATCACGGTCTCTTCCCCGTTTTGGGTAGCCGCACCGGTGCGCAGCTCCTCCCCCAGCAGGACCTCCGCAATGTCTTTGATATAAATGGGTACGCCCTGATGGTTGCCGACCATGATGTGGCGGATATCATCCAGATCAGCCACCTGGCCCGGCGCCCGGATGAGATACTGTTCCCCCCGATGCTCGATATAGCCAGCGCCCACATTGGCGTTATTGCGGGCGAGTGCCTCGAGCACATCCTGGAAGCTGAGCCCATAGGCGATGAGCTTCGCCGGATCGGGCGTCACATGGTATTGCTTCACATAGCCGCCGATGCTGTTGACCTCCGTGACCCCGGGCACGGTGCGGATCTGCGGCCGGATCACCCAATCCTGCAAGGTCCTGAGATCCGTGGCCGTGTAAGGGCTGCCGTCGGGCTTCCGGGCCTCCGGCTCCGCCTCCATGGTCCACATGAAGATCTCGCCCAGACCGGTGGCGATGGGCCCCATCTCCGGCTCGACGCCCGGGGGCAGCCGGCCTTGGGCCTCCTGGATACGCTGGTTGACGAGGCTCCGGGCGAAATAGATGTCGGTGCCGTCCTCGAAGATCACGGTGACCTGGGACAGCCCGTAGCGGGAGAGCGAGCGGGTTTCTTGCAGGCGGGGCAGGCCCGCGATTACGGTTTCGACGGGGAAGGTAATGCGCTGCTCGATCTCCAAGGGGGAGTAGCCCGGCGCCTCCGTGTTGATCTGGACCTGGACGTTGGTGATGTCAGGGACGGCGTCGATGGGCAGGCGCTGATAGTTGTAAACCCCCAGCACGGCCGTGGCGAGGGTGGCAAGAAGAATGAGCCAACGTTGTTCAATGGAAAATTTCAGGAGGCGTTCAAACATGTTCACTCCTCAGAGCTTGTGAAAAAAATCGTCGCGAGCGAAGGGAGGCCGCGTTCCGCCGGAGCGCAGGAACCGGAACGTATATTGAAATACATGAGGATTCCGAGCACCGCCGGGAAGCCAGGGCCAGGGAGTGGCCCTGCTTGGCGCGCCGAGGATGCAACGCGAGATCCCGAGCGCAGCAGATTTTTTCACAAGCTCTCAATGATCGTGGGTCGCCCCGGATTTGCCCAACTCGGCCTTGAGCACAAAGCTGTTACGCGCCGCGTAGCGTTCCCCGGTCGAGAGGCCCTGGAGCACCTCCACCCGTTGCCCGTCACTGCGCCCCAATTCCAGCGGTCGCACCTCGAAAAGATCGCCGTAATGCGCAAACACTACCTGCCAATCACGGTAGGTCTGGATCCCCTCGGCCGCGACGGCTACCGGCACGGTGATCTCTTCTTCCACCACCTCGACCGTCACGAAGAGACCGGGTCGCCAGCGGCCGTCCGGGTTCGGGATGTGAACATGGGCGCGTGCGGATCGAGTCTCTTCGCCCACTAGCGGGCCGAGGTAAGAAACGGTAGCGGTGACCTCGAGCGCCAAGACTTCGGATTTAACGGTGACCTCCTGGCCTAGCCGGACCGCGTTTAAATCCTTGGCGTAGACGCTGAACTCCCCCCACACTGTCGAGAGATCCGCGATCATAAATATTGCCGTGTCCTCCTTGATGGCCTCGCCCAGCACGAGGTGCTTCTCGATGACGACACCGTCGAGCGGTGCGCGGATCTCATAGCGTGTGAGCGTCTGCTCACGGAAAGGCGTCCTCAGCCGATGCAGCCTGACCGGACCTTCCGGCTCTATGGACAGCGTGGCGAGGTCGGCGTGAGAGAGTCCTAACGCCAGCAGTTTCTGCGCGGCGATTTGCTTGGTAATCTCGGCCTCCTCTAGGGCGTGACGGCTGTTAAGGTAATCCTGCTCGGCTGAGATCTTGTTTCTCCACAGGCTCTGTTCCCGAATGAAACTGGTCTGTGCGAGCTCAAGCCGATGCACCGATTCGATGTATTGGCCCTTTGCGTCCGCTAGCTCGAGGCTGTCGACGATCGCGATAACCTCGCCCATCCTTACCCTATCGCCCAGATTTTTGTGGACGGCAGTGACCACACCAGCGAATCGAGGGACGACATGGGCTAAGCGATTTTGATCGAGCTTGATCTCCCCGGGTAGCTCAAAGAGCGCTTTGATGCGCGCGGGGCCAGCGGTCATAATCTCTATGCCCGAGCTTTGCAGCGCTTCATGGGAAAGCTGGACCCTGCCTTCGACTTGTGTGTATTCCCAGTCAGAGCGGCGGCTTTCGCGCACCGCGCTGACCTTCACATCGAAGGAGTGTGGCTCATCGATGACTCGATCCCCGCGCAGATAGTCTCCCTCCTTTTGGAACTGGATGCGATCGATTCCGCCCCCCAGCCGGTGCAATTCGATGGTCATCTGTACTTGGTCGGGGGATAAGGGCTTTCCCTGGTCATAGGCATAGACCCGGAATTGCGGCGGCACACCTCGTTCGTAAATCGTGATCTCGACCTCGAAGCCGTCTTGAGTCAACAGCCGGCCGCCGTGAGGTCCCTTGGCCATAAGGGTTTCTTCCTGTTCACTCTGGGCCTCATGCTCCTCGGTGCTCACGGTGGCGGGTTCCAGGCGCAAGATGAAAAAGCCCAGGACGATCCCCATCAGGACTACCGCGGCGATGGAAAGCCCATTCTTTAAGTTCATCGTGACCCCTCTTGGGTTCGGAATGCCTCAAGCCGTTCGCCGATCAAGCCCTCCACCTGGGCGACTGACTGGTGGTAATCGGTCAGCGCGCGCAGGTATTGCGCCTTGGCCCCGAACAGGGTGCGCTGCGCGTCCAGGACATCGAGCAGGCCGAACTTGCCCAGCCGGTAACCTTTGCTTGCGGCCTCGAAAGCGCTCTGGGCGCCAGGCAGGACCTGAGCCTCCAAGGCAATGATCTCGGCATGGGCGCCGGCCAGCGTCTGATAGGCGTTGCTCAAGGCCGTGGCCACTCGCACTTCCACGGCGCGGCGTTCTTCTTCGGCCTTGGTGAGCCGGCGCTGCGCCTCCAGGACGGCGCCCTGGTTGCGGTTGAACACCGGCAGAGGCAGGGAGATCCCGACCACCAGGGCGTCATCCCCGGGCTCATGGAAACGCCGGACCCCGAAACTGGCGGTGAGGTCCGGAATGGCCCGGGTCTCTTCTAATGCGATTACGGCCTGACGCTCCGCGATCTCCGTGGCCCAGCGTGCGAGCTCCGGGTTCTGGCGGAGACGCTCCATGAGCTGTTCCAGGGAGGGAATAGGGAAGACGGCCTCGAGCACCCCTCTGGCGCGCTTGAAGCGCGGGGCAGTGCTGCCCCAGGTCGCCGCCAGGCGTGCACGGGCCGCCTCGAGCTCCCGCTCGGCACGGGTGAGCTCGATTCGCACCGAGGCAGTCGCGACCCCGGCCTTGGTCTCTTCCACCGGGGAGACCTTACCGGCCGTCACCCGTTTGGCCACGGCGGCTGCGACCTCTTTCGCGAGATCCACCACTTGTTTGCTCAGTGCGGTCCGCCCCTGTGCGCTCAGGACCTCGACATAGGCGTTATGAGTCTCCGTCAAAACCTTGATTCGCTCCCTCTCGTAGTCCCAGCCGGCGAGATCGCGCGCTAGTTGCGTGGCCTCCGTTCGGGCTGCCCGCTTTCCACCGAGTTCGATCAACTGGCTGAGCTGCAGTGTGGTCGTCGTGCTGTCAAACCCCTGCAGGGCGTTATTGCCGAAGTTCTCGACGATCGCGCCAAGATGAGGGTTGGGAAGCAGGCTCGACTGGAGCACCGCCGCCTCCCGGGCGCGGACCTCGAAGGCAAAGGCCTTGATCTCCGGGTTCTGAAGGAGCGCAAGGGAGAGCGCCTCGCGTAGTGTGAGTTCGCCGGTAGGCTCGCTGATAGCAGAAGCGGAAGGCAAGACTTCCGGTGACCCAAGCGGGGGGTGGGGCGCCGGGATCTCCCGCCCCCGGGGGCGCGGCCCCGACAAATCCGCATAAGCGCCGGCGCCGCCCATGAGCTGCGCCAGCAACAAGATCGATAAAGTTTTGGAAGACATAAATCGCCTCTGAAAGTCGATGAGAGTGGGCCAGGCCAAAACCCACGGATTGCACACGCCCGTAACGAGGCGTGCGGGTTGTTCAGAGGGATCTAAATCAGCAGGACGGTGGTGCGGCGGGAGGCAAGCGTGGGATTGATCCCAGGCGGCGGCCGCGCCCGAAGGTGTACGGAAGCAAGCTCAACGGGAAATGGGTGAGTCGTTACGGGTAAAGACAAGGCCTTGGGGATTTCGATCGTCTTGAATGCTGCCAGGCCTTGCGGCTCCTGTGGGTGGGTATGGATGACGTGGTCTTCTTGATTATCCTGCCCCGTGATCGCGGCCAACACCTGGTCCAGGACATCGGGTTGATGTGGGCTGGGAAGGAACGGTTTCGGATCGTGCTCGTCAGCGTGTCCTGGGTGGTGCAAGGTTAATCGGATGCCCTCATCGCTGTAATGGACATAGATCTCATGGGCGTGACCTAGGATCATGAACAGGACCGGTGCCTGCCCGTTTCCCGCCCCTATCATGACGTAGACCAGCAGACAGAAACGGGCACTCAGCTTGCGCTTTAGCATTTGCTTTGATGACGCACCGATTTGCTCAATACACCGGAAAGTCCACCGCGGAAATAAGCTATAGTCAACCTGCCTACGGATCCAGGCAATTAATTTAGATTACCATACTAGCAATCGCTGTCCAGGGCAGCGGGGCGAACACATCATCAACAAGGAGCGATATCTAGTCTCTCGCTCGATGCTTGAATTTGGCTCGCGCCCGCTATTTCTTTTTTCCGGGCACGGGAGCAGCGGGCTTTTTCGTCACAGGCGACGCTGGAACGGCAGCCTTTTTCGGTTGCTTGGGTTTCTTAGCTTCACGATTACTGCGTTTTTGGCCTTTGGCCATTGAAGTTCTCCTGAATAGACATTGTCTAGCTGTTATCCAATTCTCTGGTTGGACACGTTGTTTCTCATCTGATCAAGAAAAAAAGATCCAAGATCATCGCGTAACACTGTACCACGTCATTGGACGTTGCGGTTCATCATGAGGTGATGGGTCGCGGCGAACCGCACGGGACCGGTCAGCACCCGGCTCGATGAAGGCGCCTTCCCGGTCGAAGACATCAATCTCGGATAGTGTCTCTGAAATACCTATACAGTCACCAATCTGTCGATACCCCCTTCGTCATTCCCGCGAAAGCGGGAATCCAGGGTCTTTTGTGGATTCCGGGTCTCCGGCGCTTCGCACCTTCGCCCGGAATGACGGGGCAAACGCGACCAGTTATTTACGAGACACTACCCTAGGCCGAGGACTCGGATGTTTGACAACTCACTAGCCCGGCACTACCGTGCCTCTTGGCGAAAAAGGGCTTTTGCCTACGCCCCGGCGTGCACAAAAATCACTTGTGAATAGGTTTGAGACTTTTCGGCCCTCTCCGCCCGCAGAACGCCTGTTGGGTGGCCCGAGCTGGCCGAACGCCTGGAGTGCTCGCGCCTATTCATCCTGGCCCCGCCATTGCCCAGGGACATTCTAACCGGCAAATCGGTAACAACTATTGATCGAGGGGTCGTTTAATCGCCGTGGAAGATGATCTGACCATCGCGGATCTAAGGATCAAATCAGACGCCGATTCGCTCTTACCGGGGTCGAAGCTTCATCGGTATCGAATCGACAGCGTCCTCGGCCAGGGGGACTATTGGTTTACCTATTTAGCCAGTGACCTGAACCTGGACCGCCCGGTCATTATTACCGAATACATGCCGTGCAAGATCGCCATACGCGATACGCGCGGCGTGATTCATCCTGCCGCTGCGGGGCATGGCGCCGAGTATAAGGCGGGGCTTGAGTGCTTCCGGACTGACGCGCGAAAGCTCGCCGGGATCAGGCATCAAAATATCGCCCAAGCGTTGAATGCCTTCGAAGCGAACAACAGCGCTTATATCGTCTTCGCGCACGAGCAAGGCAAGAAAGCGGAACACCTCTTTGATGGCTCAACCGTGGCGGAAAAGGAGCTGCTCGCCTTCGTATTACCGATCCTGGACGGGCTCGAAGCGATCCACGCGAACGGCTATATTCACCGCTACATTCAACCGTCAACCATTATTATCCGTCCAGACGAAAGCCCCGTATTAACGGGCTTCACCCCGGGCGGCGGCGCTCTCTTCAACCCCGCTAGCACGTTGACCAAGCATTTCCCACCGGACTTCGCGCCGATCGAGCTTTGCTTCGGCGATGGCGAGCTGCATGGCCCGTGGACCGATATTTTCAGCCTTGGCGCAACGCTGTACCAGGCAGTGGTTGGCGTTGCACCGGTAGCTGCAATCGAGCGGAGTCGCATGTTCGTCCAAGGCGGA